>NZ_JAZFTO010000053.1:0-2406 GCF_036446775.1 Candidatus Desulfatibia sp. | reverse complement strand
ATGATGCCGATCTTATCGCCAACTTAGAGGACGACGATAAAGAAAGCCCCATGGATACCGACCGGCTGGCCCGCATCGTTGACAAGTCGTTTTTAACCGCCGGCGGCCGCAAAGAAGCCGAAGGTATCTTGCTGAGTTGACTGGACAGTATCGGAATTTCCTTTTTGGAGTACGCCGAAGGCGAACGTTACATAAAATCGCAAAGCGATTTTATTAATAGTTAAACCAAAAAAACAGATAGACAAAAAAAACGGAGGTGTAGACATGAGCACGACATTAACGCGTAAAATAGTAGAAATCGATGAAGAACTGTGCGACGGGTGCGGTCTTTGCATACCGTCCTGTGCCGAGGGTGCCCTGGAGATTGTTGACGGCAAGGCCCGCATTATTGAGGATAAATTGTGCGACGGGCTTGGTGCCTGCCTGGGAGAATGCCCGACCGATGCCATCAAGATCATTGAACGCGAAGCCGATGAGTTTGATGAAGAGGCCGTTCATCAGCATCTGGCCGAACAAGAAAAAGCCCCTGAGGAGGAAACCCTGGCGTGTGGCTGCCCGTCCGACAGCATGCAGAGCTTTGGTGCGGCTGATGGCTGCCCCTCGGCCGGCATGCAGACTTTTGCTGAGGCGGGTGCTAATCAGGCGGCCGGCCTGCCGGCTGCTGCCGAAAGTGAAGCTGAATCGGCACTATCCCACTGGCCGGTGCAGATCATGCTGGTTCCTGCCCAGGCTCCCTTTCTTAAAGGAGCGGACCTTCTGGTGGTCGCAGATTGTGTCCCCATAGCCTATCCCTCTTTTCACAGGGATTTTTTACAGGGCAAAGCGGTTGTGATGGGATGCCCAAAATTAGATGATGCCCAGCACTATATCGACAAATTTGCGGAAATCTGCAAATATTCCGGAGTCAACAGTATTACCATTCCTATTATCGAGGTCCCCTGCTGCTCCGGACTTCCCATTATCGTTAAAAAGGGCATGGAAAAGGCCGGCGTTAAAATTCCCATCGAGGAGATAGTCATAAGCACACGGGGCAAAATCCTAAAGCGTACCAGGAGTTAAAAACCCTGTTGAGGAGCCGGTAAAATAAAGCTTAATGCTAAAACCAAAATCGATGATCTGTTGAAAGTCGACCCTTTTCTGCTCGATTTTCTTATCAGCAAGCACCCCAAAATTGTAACGATCTAAGATTCTCTGCAGTTCCGCATCAGCGGGGCTGCAGGGAACTCTTCAATAATAGAATGGGTGCTCTATGAAAATTGAGGGAGAGGAACACTGGCTGCCCATCTTAGTTGTACTTATGCAATTCGTATCACAAGACTTTGACATCATTGATATTTATAACTTTTACAAAGTATCACATGCGCATTTCACAATATAATAGCACTGAATAATCGTTTTTTTCCGAAAAGCAGCCTCTCCCCTAACCGAATTCGATTCCATGCTTTCTTTACCTTCTTGCCCAAATGATAATATTTGCAGTTCTGGTTCTCCCATGTTATTTTAAGATAATTGCAGAATATCATTTGAAGTTTCCAGTGAAAATGAAATTACCTCGAACCTAATCTGAAATGTAGCCAAATTCAGGGAGTACGCCCGATGTAATGCATAAAGGCTCATACATGGTATTTAAACTATACCTTAGCATGGGCCTTTTCGTTTTTTCAGCTGGAGGATTTTCTAATGACCAGAAAACAAACATATGAAGAATTGGAGCAAAAGGTTAAGGAATTAGAAGAAGAAACTATAAGGCGCAAGCGGGCTGAAGAGGCACTGATAGTTGGTGAAGAACGTTACCGTAATATTATAGAAGACCAAACCGAGTTCATCGTTAGATGGCTGCCTGGAGGAATCCGAACCTTCGTGAATGAGAGCTACTGTCGTTTTTTTGGAAAAACACGTGACGAGGTTATCGGCTCCAGTTTTTTCCCACTAGTCTCCGAAGAAGATCGTAAAACGGTCGAAAAGAGGATAGAAACACTAACTCCTGACTGCCCTGTATCAATGGGCGAACACCGTGTTATTCGCCCAGATGGAACAATTGGTTGGAATCAATGGGTGGATAGGGCAATTTTTGACGAGAATGGGCAAGTAGTGGAATATCAATCGGTGGGGCGAGATATAACTGAACGCAAGCAGGCTGAGGAGGCACTAGTGGAAAGTGAAGAGCGCTTGAAAAGTTTTTACCATTCAGCTTTTGAAGGAGTAGCAATTACCGAGCAAGGCAAGATCATAGACTTTAATCGCCAATTTGCTGATCTTTTTGGATATGAACGCGATGAGTTGATTGGCAGAGAAGTCATGGCTCTGGTTGCCGAGGAAGATCGAGAGTTAGTATTAAAGAACATTAGATCAGGTTTTGACAAACCTTAGGAACATAAGGCTCTCCGCAAAGATGGCTCAATTATT
>NZ_JAZFTO010000052.1:0-2693 GCF_036446775.1 Candidatus Desulfatibia sp. | reverse complement strand
TATCACCATTCGAAAATCCGTGGACTGCATGATCGCTTCAGTCGCTATAGAAAACGACATTCCACTCCTTCACAATGATAAGGACTTTGAGGCCATAGAGGAACACTGTAGCCTCAAGTGTTATAAATAATAAAAAAAATAACCATGGCATGAACGCTGACTGGGTTTTCGCTACGCTACCATAAACATGGAATAAGGGGACGCCTCTCAAATTATAAGATTCGTGGCAGCTAGAAGAAGAAACTTATAATTTGAGGGGCGTCCCGGAAGTCCAATTAAACAAGGGGCTATTTTAAGCCTCTTTAGCTGTTATTATAGGCGGTTATCGTGGCCCGGCCTTAATTGCAATTTTAGGGTCGTCCTGGAAGTCAGATGTTTTGGATTGCCCCAAATTGTCTTGGACACTATTAAACATGAAATTTTTAAAAAGAGGAAAATACTATGGCTAAAGCAATAATAATGCATGAAACCGGTGGGCCCGAAGTTTTACATTTGGCTGATTATGATCCAGGCCGTCCAGGACTAGGTGAAGTCCTGCTTCGTCAAGAGGCCGTTGGGCTCAACTTTATTGACGTTTATCACCGCACAGGGCTCTATCCTCTTCCCTCCCTTCCGGCCACACCCGGAATGGAAGGCGCGGGTATTGTTGAAGCCGTTGGAGAAGGTGTAACCGAAGTTGCGGTAGGAGACCGTGTAGCGTATGCCGGGCCGCCGCCCGGCGCTTATTCCGAAATTAGAATTATGCCGGCTGACCGCCTAGTAAAACTTCCCGAATTCATTTCAACCCGACACGCTGCATCCATGATGCTTCAAGGAATGACCGCACGATATCTCGTAAAAGGCTGCTATGGAGTAAAAGCCGGTGATAAAATACTCATCCATGCCGCCGCCGGTGGCGTTGGCTTGATTGTCTGCCAGTGGGCCAAACATCTTGGTGCTACCGTAATCGGAACGGTCGGTTCACCTCAAAAGGCTGAACTCGCACGGGACAATGGCTGTGATCACCCCATCCTCTACAGAGATGAGGATTTTGTTGCACGGGTAAAAGAGATTACTCGAGCAAGGGGGGTTGACGTCGTATATGATTCCGTGGGCCAGTCTACCTTCATGCAATCTCTGGACTGTTTGCGGCCAATGGGCATGATGGTCAGTTTTGGTCAGTCCTCCGGCTCGATTCCACCACTGGATACCGGCGTTCTCGCAGCCAAGGGCTCTTTGTTCCTTACGCGGCCGAGTCTTATGGTCTATACCGCCAAACGGGAGGATTTGCTCGTCCACGCCCATGATTTGTTTGAGGTCGTGGAAAAAGGTGCAGTGAAGATTGAGGTCCGACAAACCTACCCACTCGCCGAAGCTGCCCAGGCCCACAGCGATCTTGAGGGTCGCAAGACTACCGGATCCACCATTTTAATTCCCGGTCAATAATTTACGAACGCTTTAAGGTAGCAAGCTGATGTAAACTCCCGATAGAAAATTCACCAATCAAAGAGAATGGTCATGCCTTTTCATAAAACAGATTTGAATGATTTGAAAAAAGCAAAGACGCTATTGGAGAATCCGGGTATTGCAGCAAAGATCACCAATTTGCTTGGTACTCCAATCGAAAAAGGATTTGAACTATTACCTGACAATTGGAATGTGAAGGTCGGTGAACTAACCCAAGAAGCACTATCCAAGGCAGTTCATGCCGCAGTTTTCACAATGAAAGATTCTCCAGGTGAAGAAGCGTCAAATTCCTGGCATAAAATAGCTGTGGCTACAACAGGTGGTATAGGCGGTTTCTTTGGGTTAACAGCATTAGCAGTAGAGCTACCCATATCAACGACAATTATGTTGCGATCTATAGCTGATATTGCGAGGAGCGAGGGTGAAGCTATCAGTAAGATTGAGTCAAAAATAGCGTGCATTGAAGTATTTGCTTTAGGTGGGCCGAGCAAGAGTGATGATGCTTCTGACTCTGGATATTTTGCAGTTCGTGCAGCTTTAGCACAATCTGTAACAAAAGCTGCTGAATATATAGCAGAGAAAGGTCTGGCTGAAGAAAGTGCCTCTGCTCTTGTTCGATTGATAATTAAAATTGCAGAGCGCTTTAGTATTCAAGTATCAGAGAAAGCAGCAGCACAAGCAGTTCCCGCAATAGGAGCAGCGGGAGGGGCTATTATTAATACATTATTTATTGATCATTTTCAGGATATGGCACTTGGTCATTTCATAGTACGGCGTCTTGAAAGAAAGTATGGCAAAGAAGTCGTGGAAGCAACATACAAGACAGTTTGAATTGGGTGAATTCACCTTTATCGATCTGCACCGTGAAATGGGGGTCGGGCCACAGGAACATCATGATATAATATATAAAACGTTTAAAAAATACGCCAGATAAGGCCGTAGATTCAAATAACTGGACCTAGGGTCTGACCACGCTAAGTATCTGAAAATTAATAAAAAGAGTTCTAAAAATTGGCCATTTTTTGGTCTTAAACATACCATTTTGGGTGCAAAACTGCAGGTCTAAGAAATGTTTTTGAAATACTATTTAGCTTAAAAGGTCCTTTTTGGGGTGAAAAAAAGTCGTTTAAGACGATTTTAAGGTCTATTTTAAGCCTCTTTTGCTGTTATTATAGTTGGTTGTCGTGGTCCGACCCCAAATGAAAAAGCTGTCTTTTGAAGAGGTAGTTTTTCATCTATCACAAGGT
>NZ_JAZFTO010000051.1:0-7224 GCF_036446775.1 Candidatus Desulfatibia sp. | reverse complement strand
CAGCCGCGGGGCCGGCGGTTCGGCAAATCTTTTAACCTTATAGGAGGTAAATTATGGCTGAAAATGTCGGAAGTGATGTCGTCGAAGATGTCGGAAAATGGGAATGGGCCGAATTTTGGAAAAAGGAGGATTGGTGGGCCGTATGGCTCGGCTTCTTCATCCTTCTGCTCGGCATTGTGTTCTATTTTCCCCAGGCCGGGGATATAAAAGCCAAGCTCGAGAAGGCCGAAGCCACGTATGGCGTACAGGCCCACCGGACCGCTAAACTAAAGACCATCGCATGGTACCAGTTGGCCGATGCCAAAAAGAAGGTCAAGGCCAAAAACAGCGGTTTCGGAAAATGGATTAAAAAGTTTTCCGGAAAACCAGGCAAGTGGTCGACTAACCCGCTGGATGCATTTTTCATGAGCGCGGAAAAAGCAGCGGCCAAAAAAGAAAAGGCCTCAGCGAAATATGAAAAAGTCAAAGCAAAAGAACAAGCGGCCTATGCCAAAGCCATGGCCGCGGAAGAAGCCGCCGACGCGGCGGGATTCAGTAACGAAAAACTTAACGGCGAAGCCAAGGCTTCTATTACCGCCTGGCGGGACACTCATCTGAAGGCTTCTAAGGCCAAAGGCAAGACCAAGGCCAAAGCCTACAATAAGATCGGCAACTTAATCGGGCTGGGAATTGCCTTCGTCGTTTTCTTCGGTGTCGGCATTGTTGCTATGGGCAAGTCGCCCGGCGCGTTCGCCAAAGGCTTTGTGTTTGTCTTTTTCATAGCGCTGCTAACATACATCGCCGCCAACCAGGCGACGATGAAACAGTACGGTATCGGTTACGCCGCCTGGGCGATCTTTTTCGGTATGCTGATCAGCAACACCGTCGGAACCCCCAAATGGGCCATGCCGGCCGTTCAGACCGAGTACTACATCAAAACCGGTCTGGTGCTGTTGGGCGCCAAGATTCTGTTTGAAAAAGTCATCGTCATCGGAGCGGCCGGTATCTTTGTGGCTTGGGTTGTCACACCGACAGTCTGGTTCACGACGTACTGGTTCGGCCAAAAGATTATTAAAATGCCGTCCAAACGGCTCAATGCCACCATCTGTTCCGATATGTCCGTTTGCGGTGTATCTGCTGCCATTGCCACGGCGGCGGCCTGTAGAGCCAAAAAAGAGGAACTGACCCTGGCCGTAGGCCTGTCGCTGGTTTTCACCTCGATCATGATGATCGTTATGCCTATGATTATCAAGGGATTTTTCCCGGTTGATAAGCAGCTTGTTTTAGGTGGGGCCTGGATGGGCGGCACCATTGACGCCACCGGTGCCGTGGCCGCTGCCGGCGCGTTCTTGGGAGAAAAGGCGCTTTATGTCGCCGCCACCATCAAGATGATCCAGAACGTTCTGATCGGTGTCATTGCCTTTTTCGTTGCACTCTACTTTACCACAAAGGTAGAGGTGGCCGAGACCGGCACCAAGGTGGGCGTCATAGAGATCTGGTACCGATTTCCGAAATTTGTTCTCGGTTTTATTGGGGCTTCGATCATTTTTTCACTGTTTTACAGTTACTTTAACACCCAAACCAGCGGAATGGGCAGTGCCATGGTCGATCAAGGTATAATTAAGGGCATGGGCGATCTGTTCAGAGGCTGGTTTTTCTGCCTGTCCTTTGTAAGTATCGGGCTGGCCACGAATTTCCGTGAGCTCAGCGAGCACTTCAAGGGTGGAAAACCTTTGATTCTGTATTTGTTCGGCCAGTCGTTCAACCTGGTCCTAACGCTTGTGGTTGCCTACATCATGTTCTATATGGTATTCCCCGGACTCACGGCTACAATTTAAAAAACCGGGCAGGCCGGTCGTAGTATAACGGAGATCCCGTCTGCATTGAAACTGAAGCGGGAAACCAAAAACATTAGCCACAAAGGCACAAATTGCAGTGGTCCGTGGTCAGTTATCGGTGATCGGTGATCGGTTATCAGTTTTTCCTTACTGATCACTTTTCACTGATTACTGTTCACCCGTAACTGCCTTGGTGTCTTTGTGGCAATCACAATAGAGATAAGGAATTGGACATGCGAAATCCATCCAGATTACGAGCGTGGGGGCAGCTCTTCTTCTGTTTCTTTTTAATATGGGCATTTGCTTTCATAGTTGGCCCATGGATTCAGAAAAATGTCCCCATAATAAATCAGATTTTTCAGGTCGTTGAGGAAAGAGATATAGACTCAGCGGCCTATTTCTATACTGCAATAGAGGCATCATATGACGGAGCAAGCTATTTGCATGAATCAATAAAGCTCATGGCTCCTGAAGAGGCGGGACTAACCATCCCCTTTATTGCATTTGTGATACTGACCGGTGTTATTTTATGGATAGGTTTTCGATATCTTCCCATGGACTGACCTTTACTTCAGTGAGATTCTTTTATATAATAAAAATTCTTTCAAAGCAAAATCAGGAGGAACAGTAAATGCCAAGTTTTGTAATTTCTGAAAAATGCGACGGCTGCAAAGGTGGGGACAAAACCGCCTGCATGTACATTTGCCCCAACGACCTGATGGTTCTGGAACCCAATGAGATGAAAGCTTACAACCAGGAACCGGATCAGTGCTGGGAATGTTTTTCATGCGTCAAGATCTGCCCCACCCAGGCAATTGAGGTAAGAGGCTATGCCGACTTTGTGCCGCTGGGAAGCAGTATTATGCCCATGCTGGGAACCGAGGATATTATGTGGACCTGTAAATTCAGAAACGGCACCCTCAAGCGCTTTAAGTTCCCCATCCGCACCACCCCGGAAGGCGCCGCCAACGCTTACCCGGATCTGAAAGGCAAAGACCTTGACAGTGAATTGCTTAGCACCGAAGAAGCCGACGACCGCGAACTGCCGAAACCGCTGGCAACCGCCTAAGCAGGCTTAAGATTTTCCAAGGTCCAAGAAAATGACCAACTATGATATTAGCCAAGGAGGATAGAATGGCATTACCGAACAAACCCAAGGGTGAAACTAAAGCCGTCAGTGATCCGGAAGTGGAAGAGCGCGAAGTTGATATTCTGATTGTGGGCGGCGGTATGGCCGCTTGCGGGGTGGCATTTGAGATCAAGAAATGGGCGGCGGACGACACCAAGATTCTGCTGGTGGACAAGGCTGCTATGGATCGCAGCGGTGCTGTGGCCCAGGGGCTTTCCGCCATCAATACCTACATTGGAACCGTACAGGGTGACAATACGCCGGACGACTATGTCCGCATGGTGCGCAACGACCTGATGGGTATCGTGCGCGAAGACCTCATTTTTGACCTGGGCTGTCATGTGGACGACTCGGTCTATCTGTTTGAAGAGTGGGGTCTGCCGATCTGGAAGATGTCGGAAGATGGCAAGAAACTGGACGGCAAAAGGGGCCGGAAGATGGGGACCTTGAAGGATGGCGCCACCCCCGTGCGTACCGGAAAATGGCAGATCATGATCAACGGCGAGTCCTACAAGCGCATCGTGGCCGAAGCCGCCAAGCTGGCCCTGGGAGAAGACAATATCCTGGAGCGGGTGTTTATCGTCGAGCTGCTTTTGGACGCCCATGAAGAGAACCGCATCGCCGGTGCGGTCGGTTTTTCCGTGCGGGAAAACAAGATTTACATCATCAAATGCAAAACCATGATGGTGGCCTGCGGCGGCGCCGTCAACATCTATCAGCCCCGCAGCGTCGGTGAAGGTAAGGGGCGGGCCTGGTACCCGGTCTGGAACGCCGGCTCCACCTATACCATGTGCATGAAGGTCGGCGCCGAGCTGACCATGATGGAAAACCGCTTCACCCCGGCCCGTTACAAAGACGGTTACGGCCCGGTGGGCGCCTGGTTCCTGCTCTTCAAGGCCAAAACCCTCAACGGCCTGGGTGAAAATTACGCCGACAGTGAAGCAGCGCAAGCAGAGCTTCAGAAATACGCACCTTACGGCACGGCCGCCATTACCCCGACCTGCCTGCGGAACCACCTGATGCTCTTTGAGATGAAAGAAGGCCGCGGGCCCATCATGATGGACACGATGACGGCCCTCAAGGAAATGGGTGCCAAGCTTGACAAACGCGAGATGAAAGCCCTGGAGTCCGAGGCCTGGGAAAACTTCCTTGATATGACCTGCGGACAGGCCAACCTGTGGTGCGGCACCAACACCGAACCCGCCAAGAAGAATTCGGAAATTATGCCCACCGAGCCCTATCTGCTGGGTTCCCATTCCGGCTGCTGCGGACTGTGGGTTTCCGGTCCCGATTTTGACTGGGTGCCCGAAGAATACAAGATCCGCTACAAGGACAAAGTTTACAACCGCATGACCACGGTTTACGGTCTGTTTACCGCCGGCGACGGCGTGGGCGCATCCGGCCACAAGTTCTCCTCCGGCTCCCATACCGAAGGGCGGATAACGGCCAAGTCCATGGTCCGGTTCATACGCGACAATCCCGATTTTACACCGACCCTGAGCCCGTCCGCCCAAGAGCTGGTCGACCTGGTTTACAAACCGGTCAGGCTGTTCCTGGAGCATTGCGATTACACCACCGCCATTAATATCAACCCCAATTATCTCAAGCCCGAGGGGATGACCTATCGGCTCATGAAAGCTACCCATGAGTACGGTGCCGGTACGGCCACCTTTTATCAGACCAGCAGTAAAAATCTGGAGATCGTCATGGAACTGCTCCAGTTGATGCGCGAAGACTGCGAAAAACTGGCGGCCGGCGATCTGCATGAACTGATGCGGGCCTGGGAAATAGAACACCGTATCTGGACGGTGGAGTCGCATCTGCGCCACATCCAGTTCCGTAAAGAGACTCGTTATCCCGGATTCTACTACCAGACCGACTATCCGGGCCAGGATGACGAGAACTGGTTCTGCTTTGTCAACTCCAAGTATGACCCCAAAGCAGGAGCCTGGGATATCTTCAAGAAAGACTATGTCAAAATCATTCCGGATGAATAATACAGCAGTTGCAAAAAGAGATCTTGTTCTGAAACATGAGGAGAAATTTGCGGGAGCCCTGGCAACAGCAGTGCTTGATAAACCTACAATCAACATCTGGATGATTCTAATCCCGATCATTTTTGTTTATTATATATATCAGTATCAAAAATTTGTGGACGGACGCAAAACGTTTGTCGAAACGTATATGCTAATGAAAAAGCTGGCACTGGATGAGGCGCTTGCGGCCGTCAAGTATGCCAAGGAGCCCGATATCGACGGATTGGTTAAAATGTCGGGTCATACGGGACAAATCCTTGTAGAATACTCCGTATTGCTGGGCGTCCTCATAGAACATTATAAAGATCTGTTGCGATCAGAAGGTGAAACCTTTGAGTCTCTTGTAAAATCAACATATAAAAATCGCACGAACTATCTCCTTTTTGCCAATCAACTGAACCAGGTTGAAAAACGCTTCAATACAGCATTAAAACCGCATCTTTATGAAACGACCGAAGAAGTCGATAATATTGTTACAACTATTGAACATTACTCTGAAAAGCTTCGAAGGGCGGAAGCCGAGAAGATTTTCCCTTAACGCAGACAGTTGCATTAAGCGAACCCAAAAAATGATTTAATTCTTGACAATAAGTGCCACATTGTAGCATTAATCACAACGACACATTGTGGTATTAAAAATTACGTAATAGTTCACCGCAGAGTCGCAGAGAGCGCAAAGGGTTATCTTTTTTTTGCTTTCCGCTGACCCCGCAAACTACAGCGGGACAGAGACGCCGGAAAGCAAAAAGATCCACCCCAAGCGGATTAGTGCTCTATGAGCTTTAAACAATAGTTTTTTTCTGCCCTCCCTGCCCTGTGGAATGCGGAGCCTATTCCTCCGGGGTCAGCAGAAAGAAAAATATTCATTGTCTTGGCGTCCTCTGCGACTCTGCGGTGAACTATTACGCTAAAAGTTAATAGTAAAAGGTTAAAAGTTAAAAGTAAAAAGTTAAAAGCTAAGTAATCAAGTTTCAAGTTCCAAGTTTCAAGTTGCAAGTATCCTACACCCTGCACCCCGCAACTCGCAACCCGCAACTCGTATTTAGAGCCATGTTTCCGGGACATGGATCAGGTCGCCGGGCTTCAGCTCGACGTCGGCGATTTCTCCTTTTTTGACGGCATCCAGGTTGATCTTGATGACCACCGTCTTGCCGTTTTCTTTACGTATAATCCTGGTGCGATTGGGGGCCGCGAATTTGTCAAAGCCGCCGGCCATGATAGCGGCGTTCAGGGCGGTCAGGCCGGGCTGGTATTCGTAGATGCCCGGTTTTTTGACTTGGCCTTCAATATATATTTTTGACTGCCTTAAATCCAGGACCTTCTGGAGCGGAATGTAGACCACATCTCCCGGGTGGAGCATCAGGTTGTTGCTCATGTCGCCCTGATCCAGCAGACTTTTTAAATCGACCTTGATGGGCTCCTTGCGGGAGAGCAGATTTTGAATGTCGGCGCCTTCGGCAAGCTGTTCGGTGGCTTCTCGCAAAATATAGGCGATGATGCCCCGCTCGGGCAGGACCCCGCCGGCTTTGGCGATCAGGGACATGAGAGTCGCTGCGGAGCTCATTTCATACAATCCCGGCTTCTTGACAGCGCCTGAAATGTAGTATTGCAGGCTGTGGTACTCCTTGACCTGGATGCGAACCTCGGGATTTACAAAATAATTTTGGGCCAAGGGCTCTGTAATCAGGGCTTCCAGCTGGGGGATGGTCAACCCCTCGGCTTTGATGGAGCCGATAAAGGGGATATTGACCAAACCCATGGTCGATACGGTCAGATCAGTCTCGTGCTGTTGTTCGCCCCCGGCATAAATTACCAGGGTGAGTACGTCCCGGGCACCGACCTGATAGGCCCTGACCTGGGCACGGGCCTGTGGGAGGAACATTCCCGGGATAAAGCACAGGCTCAATAACAGAATGATACAGAGGCGATATTTATATTTCATTTCAGTAATAGTTCAAGTGGGATGGGGGGGTAGGTAGGGGGTAGGGGGCATACCCATATCCCGAATCTATCATGAAGAATTTATCAATAAAATCGCCTTGCGATTTTATATGACGCGGCTTCGCCGCTGATTAGTTGTCCATTTAGTCCTGAAAAGCCTGGTCCTAAGGGGTAGGTCAGAGTTCTCCGGCTCTGCCTTGGAGTTTTGTGTCTAAAATCACAAATAAGTTACAAATAAATTACAAATTACAAGCACCAAATTACAAACAAATCACAAATTCCAAGTACCAAATTCCAAACA
>NZ_JAZFTO010000050.1:0-2950 GCF_036446775.1 Candidatus Desulfatibia sp. | reverse complement strand
TTGGCATGAGTATTGCTTGATATTTGATAATATTGAAGCCGGACAGGTGCGTGCATGTCCGGATAACGGGGCGCAACCCCGCTTGGTTGTTGACAACCCTTTTAAATCTTTTGACATTTTCCTGAGAATATATTATTTATCAGTCATATGCTGAACTTTAAATCCAAATATCCCATCGGGATCGACATCGGCAGTCGGAATATCTATGCCGTCCAGCTAAAAGAGACCCGCCAAGGCTTTGCAGTCAGGGCTTTGGCGCATAGAGAACTTGAAGCAGAGATCGAGTCAATTCCTGATGCAAATCCCGGCTTAGTGGATGCTGTCAAAAAAATGACAAAAAATCGAAACTTTCGGGGCAAAAGCGCTGTGCTCCACATTCCCGTAAAAAATATATCGGTTTTACCCATACGTTTTAAAGTCGGCGCGACCGAAACCCTGGAAGAAGCGATTTTGCGGGAATCCGAAAAGTACCTGTCGTTTCCTCTGGAAGAAGCCGCCCTCGATTATCCCTCGCTTACACCCGAAGTCGATGGTGATGGCGATGCTTATAGAGCCACCGTCATCGCAGTGCGGCGGAAGTATATCGAACAGTATCTGCAACTGATGAAGCAGGCGGGCCTGACCGTCGAGGCGGTGGATTACCGCGTGTCTTCATTGATTCGCCTGTATAAACACTTTCACAAGGTCACTAAGCATCCTGTAATTTTATGTTACATAGGTTACTTTGAAAGCATGCTGGCCGTTGTTACTGAAGACAGCATTATAGGTCAGCGCATTATCCCCTGGGGGGTACACGAGCTTATTGAAAAAATATTAGCGAATCTTGAACTTTTAAAAGCAAAAGATAATGCCAGGCTCCTTTTAAAAACACATGGTCTTGCCTATGAAGATCTCGAAAGCGCCGACAATAGTGATGATCGTGCCCCTGATGCGACCATGGTGAATATGCGCCGGGCTATTTTCCAGGTGATAACGCCTTCTATTGACGAGCTGGTTTTCGAGTTTCATAAAATGATCAGCGGTGTAATGTCCGAGAAGCAACATACGGCTTTCGAAGGTATTTACATGTATGGCCATGCCGCCTTGATTCACCATTTTGACCGTTATTTTGAAAGGCGGCTCAATATCCCCACCAGATGCATAAACCCTATGACGACGGTGGCTTTATCTGATGGCAATAAATTGCCAGGTATAGATGAGGGGGCTCCATTCGCACTGGCCCTGGGCCTGGCGATGCGGAAAGTTACATGGCTATAAGAGAAATAAATCTGATTGATCCCGGCATCCTGGTTCGCCGCCAGATGTTGCAGCATCTTATATTCTGGGGCGGAGGCCTGATCGTGGCCCTTGCTATGATCGGCGGGTTCTATCTATTTCAAGCGCAGGCCGTCTTGGGCAAAAAGAGCAGCCGCGGGTCGCTGCAACAGGTGCATGCGGATCTGGCATTGAAAATTGAGGAAATCAATCGCCGGCAGGCCGAAGTGGAAAACCTGCGCCAGCAGCAAAATGCTCTGAGAACCGTAATTCCAAAACAGCCTTTTTATCGAATTTTAGCCAAGCTGGCCGGTGTTATGAATGCATATACCTGGATTACGCAACTGGCCCTGGATATTGGCCCAGGGCAAGACTCCGGCAGTAAGCTGCAACTGACGGGGCTCTCCCGTTCCAATGAGGATCTGGGAGATTTTATGAACAGTCTGGCGGATGAGGCCATGTTCAAGGATGTTGTATTGCAATTGGCCAAAGAGGGTGCGCGGGCGCAATCAATAAAAAATTCAGGTGAGGCCATGCCGCAGATCCAGTTCAAGATCGAGTGCAGCATTGATAATTCGTAAAAAGTCAAAAAACGACTTTTTACGAATTATCAATATTACAAAAAGAGAACCATTTTAAAGGCCTAAATAAATACAAAGGGAATCATTACGGATGAGGCTGAGTTTAAAAGCTCTGGATCTAATATGCCTTTTTACCGTCATTATTATCGTGGGGATGTGCGGATTCTGGGTCGCAAAGCAGGGTGTCGAGCAAAAGACTCGGATGCGGCAGGAAAACGCTCTGTATGCCAGTGGTATAAAGAATATGAGTCTGGCTGCATCGAACCTGCAACACCTCAATACGGGCTTAAAGGCTGTCAAGAACGAATTAAAGGCCACCATGGAGCAGATTCCGGAAGCGGTCGAAATTGGAAAGTTTTTAAAACAGCTTGATTCTTTGGTTAAACGCAGAAACATTGTGTTGATAACCCTACAGCCGCTGCCTAAACGGCCAGAGAGATATTTTACCAAAATTCCGATTCGGCTGATGTTTAAAGGTGCTTTTAATGACATTTACTATCTGCTCCACGCGTTGGAAACCATGAAGCGCCTGCTGGTGACGGAAAAGATAACTATTTCGAAAGGCGGTATCGGTGAGCAATGCCGGGTTGATCTAACCCTTAATATTTTTGAACAGTAGCTCCTTAGGCAGCTGTTCAGCCACTAAGACACAAAGGCACAAAGAAGGGGGATAGAAAAGACCGCTACGCTTGAGGAGCGCTACGCTTGAGGAGCACTGCGTTTGAGGAGCGGCCTGGCGGCCTTGAGGGGTATTGATAAAAAGACTTTTTTCCCCTAAAGCGTAGCGGTCTTTTTTTATATGGCAAATGACAAATGACTTTTGCATGTAATAATCTTCGTGTCTTAGTGCCTTTGTGGCTGAACTATTACAGTTAAGGGAATTTTCTATGGCTTTGATGCCGGAAAAAAAGAGCGAGCGGATCAAAATGTATGTTCTGATTCTGGGAGCGGTGGTGTTTGTGGTCGTAGGATATTTTCGGTTCATACATAAGAAGCCCATGGCGGTTAAGGCTCGAACTTCATCCAACACGCCCCTTAGCCAACTTCAAGTTCCCGAGGTTGCAATAGAAATACCTCAATATACTCGAAGAGCTGAACCGACGGCAGCAGAATCC
>NZ_JAZFTO010000049.1:0-6323 GCF_036446775.1 Candidatus Desulfatibia sp. | reverse complement strand
AACCAGTACGCACCCATGCAGGGCGTTTTGGCGCTGCGGGAAAGGATTGCGGAAAAGACCCAACAACTCTACAACGCCGTTTACGATCCTTTAACGGAAATTACGATAACCTCCGGTGCCACCGAAGCCCTGTTTGCGGCCATCAGCGCAGTCGTTCATCCCGGCGATGAAGTTATCGTGATTGAGCCGGCTTTTGATTGTTACGTGCCGGCGATTGCATTAAACGGCGGAGTGCCGGTATTTGTGAAGCTTAACTTTCCGGATTATCACATTGACTGGGATGACGTTCAAGCTGCAATCACTTCAAAAACACGGCTGATAATTCTAAATTCGCCCCACAATCCCACCGGCGCCGTCTTATCGGAAACAGACATATCCGCTTTAAAACGTATTGTCGTAGATACGGATATGCTGATCATCAGCGATGAGGTTTACGAGCATATTATCTTCGACGGTCTGATCCACGAGAGCATGGCCCGGCATCCGGAACTTGCCCAAAGAAGTTTTGTCATCAGTTCCTTCGGCAAGACATACCATACTACCGGCTGGAAGATCGGTTACTGCCTGGCACCGGAACCGCTGTCCAAAGAATTTCAGAGGATTCACCAGTTTCTCACCTTTGCCTCCAATACGCCGATTCAGCATGCGTATGCGGAATTCATGCAGAACCAGGAGGCCTATCTGGAGCTTTCTGAATTTTATCAAAAAAAACGCGATAAATTCCTGGCACTGATCGAAACTTCGCGCTTTAAGGCGGTCCCCTGTGAGGGAACATACTTTCAAATGCTCGATTATGCCTCCCTCAGCAATGAGTCCGATATCGAGTTTTCCAAACGGCTGACCATCCGGCACGGGGTGGCTTCGATACCGCCTTCAGTGTTTTATCACCAAAACGATGATCATCGTGTGCTTAGGTTCTGTTTTGCAAAAAAAGACGAAACTTTGGAAAGGGCTGCAAAAAAACTATGCCGGATTTAAAGCTAACGATTATTCAAAGCGAATTGGTCTGGGAGGATATTGATGCCAACCTGGCCGGATTTGACCAAAAGATTAACGACATTCAAGAAGATACGCATCTGATTATTTTGCCGGAGATGTTTACGACCGGCTTCAGCATGGATCCCGCAAATCTGGCCCAGGGCATGGACGGCAGCGCCGTCAAATGGCTTCAGGAAAAATCACGCCAAAAGAACGTTGCGATTGCCGGCAGTGTCATCATTAACGCCGCCGGCAATTTTTATAACCGCCTGCTGTGGGCCCAGCCGGACGGACGGCTTTTGATTTACGACAAACGACACCTTTTTCGCATGTCGGGCGAAGAAAAGGTTTACAGCGCCGGCGACAAAACCATCATAGTCCAATTGCACGGCTGGAAGATCAGCCCCTTTATCTGCTACGATCTGCGCTTTCCCGCCTGGACACGCAATATCTCCAACCGTTTCGACCTGGCAATCTTTATCGCCAACTGGCCCGAAAAACGTGCGATGCACTGGAAGTCCCTGCTGCAGGCCCGCGCCATTGAAAACCTGTGTTACGTCATCGGCGTTAATCGCGTCGGCACCGACGGCAACGGCCTGACCTACAGCGGTGACACCTGTGTCATCGATCCGGCGGGAAATATTCTTTTTCAAAAGGCCCACGCTGCCTGTACACATACCGCCCAACTTTCTTATTCTGAGCTGCAAAAGTACCGCAAATCGTTCCCGGCCTGGATGGATGCAGACATCGATCTGATTCGGATTCCTGATTAGTAAAGAATCCTGACTCTCCGAGGCGTAGGCTCTACGAGCCGGAGGCCCATAGGACCATGTTTTGGGAGAAGAACCAAATTTGGTTGGCGCGCAACACTTGATAAAACCAAAACCCGCAATCCAATATCGAACGAGGTACCCATGGCTAAAGCACAAATCTTGATTGTGGAAGACGACGCCATTACCGCAATGGATTTAGAAAGCCGGTTGAAGAGACTTGGTTATAGTGTCTCCGCAATAGCAGCTTATGGAGAAGACGCCATTAAAAAGGTAAAAGAGAATACACCTGATTTAGTGTTGATGGATATAGTGCTAAAAGGTGAGATTGACGGGATTGAAGCTGCCGAGAAAATACGCACCCGATTTGATATTCCGGTTGTATTCCTTACCGCTCACGTAGATAAGGAAAGGCTTAAGCGCGCCAAACTTACTTATCCTTTTGGCTTTATTCTCAAACCATTTCAGCCTGAAGACCTTAACATTGCCATCGAGATGGCGCTCTATTTTGCTGAAGTAGACGTTGAGCGCAAGCAAGCAGTAGAGGCGTTACAAAAGGCTCATAACGAGTTGAAAAAAAGTGTTGAAAAACGAACCGCTGAACTAAACAAGATAAAAGCCATTAATACCTTGGCAGGCGGAATTGCGCATCAATTTAACAATGCTTTATCCGGCATAACCGGCAACATTGATCTAATGGAGATGGATTTGCCGGACAATGAAAACATTGCCGGGTATATCCAGCAGATGAAGGGTTCCGTTGATCGGATGACTAAACTGACAGATCAACTTTTGGCCTATGCCAGAGGAGGCAAATATCAGGCTGAAACCATGTCATTGAATGCGTTTGTGAAAACCGTACTGCCGTTAATACTGCATGGTATCGATCATCGCATTAAGATCGAAACAGATCTGTTGACAGATGTTTTGAATATAAATGCCGATCCGGCTCAAATGCAAATGGTATTTTCCGCTATTTTGACCAATGCATCAGAGGCTATCGAAGGTGAGGGTCACATTCGGATCAGTATCAGAGGGGAAGAGATTGATGATGAGTTTGTAAAATACCATTCAGCTCTTAAGCCCGGATACCATGCCTGCCTCGAAGTCGAGGACAATGGTAAGGGGATGGATAATGAAATAAGAAGCAAAATGTTTGAGCCGTTTTTTACCACCAAGTCTCCTGGCCGGGGGCTTGGTATGGCTGCTGCATATGGTGTCGTAAAAAACCATAATGGATGGATTTCTATATATTCTGAAGCAGACAGAGGAACTGTGGTCCGCATCTACCTGCCTGCCATAGAAGCGCCGGCCAAAATACCTGCAACGCCAAAGAGCGAGTTGCCCAAAGATAGTGGCACTATCCTCCTTATTGAAGACGAAGAAATAGTTAGGGATGTAAGCCGGGCACTATTAGAAAGGTTGGGTTACCGTGTTTTGGTGGCTGTGAACGGGCAAGAAGCAGTTAATATCGCCAAAAGTTATGATGGAAATATTGATTTAGCCCTGCTCGATATTATGCTGCCTGATATAGAGGGGAAGGAAGTTTATCCGCAACTCATGGAGGCTCGTGCGAATCTGAAAGTCATCGTTTGTAGTGGATATTCCATCGATGGCCCTGCCCGGGAGATTTTGGATGAAGGTGCTCAAGGTTTTATCCAAAAGCCGTTTAACCTTACATCTCTATTGGAAAAATTAGAGGAGGTTCTGAAGGGTTAATCGGAGACCGTCAAGCAGTTGCGCCCGGCCGCTTTACTTTTAAACATCAACTCATCCGCCCGTTTGACAAGCTCTTCCACGGTGTCATCCGTTTTTGCCATGGTCCCCCCTGCAGAAACCGTGACGCTAATCTTTTTTTTATCAATGGCTACATACGATGCTTCAACCAGCTGCCGCAATCTGTCACCAATATGATATAAGCCTTTTTCATCTACATTCCGCATGATACCGACAAATTCTTCACCACCCCAGCGTCCAATCAGATCAAACGGCCGGACACAGGCGACCAGCGTATCAGCCACCGTTTTCAATACCGCATCACCAGCCTCATGTCCGCAAGTATCGTTGATAGCCTTAAAATGATCGATATCCAGATAAAGAATAGCGAAGGGCCAGTTAAATCGAGCCAGTTCCTGCAAACGGCTTTCAAGTTCCATTTGAATATATCTTCTATTGGCCAGCATGGTCAGAGTGTCTGTCATTGAGAGCTTCTCTAGTTCTTTTATTCTCAAAAGGGTCGCTGATTTTGAGCTGATATCACTGAATAATTCCAAAGCACCGATGATCGATCCTTCAGAATCTCTGATGGGAGTGATACGAATCGCCACCGGGATTCTGCGCCCGTCTTTATGGTGCAGATACAGCTCCGCTTCTCGCACGGGACTATCGGTGACAGGCTTCTCAAGCGGACAGAGGGCGTCACATACATTGCGTCCTTCATCGTCATATAAAGTCAGAATGCTGTCCGAGCAGAGTTTGCCCAACACCTCACCAGCCTTATAACCGGTTATATTTTCAGCGGCTTTATTCCAATATCGAATCCTTTTAGTTCCATCTACAAAGTAGACACCATCAAAAAGATTGTCCATCAATTCCTTATAATTAATACTTATTTCATCCATATGTATTTTTCCCAACCGGTTTTATAGCTGTTTTCAAAATAACGTTCAGCCGCCGGATTTGCGGAGTGAGTAATGTCTGAAGCAGTCCTGGAACCACTGGCGCATGTCGGCGGTAAAACTGGACCAGCGCGTCCCCAGGGCCTGTCCCCGCGCCGTGTCGGCGTTGCCTTCTCCTATTTTACCGTCTATGGGTGCAATGTCAATCTGGCAGCGCACCGGGATGCGTCGGCGCAAATCGGGCTGCTGGGTAGAGATCAGCGCTAACGCGGCCAGGCCGCCTCTTTTGAGAAGATCCAGAAAAGCAGCATGGCCCCCGACGGTATTGACCATAACTTCTTTTATGGGAGTAAGGCGCACTGCCTCGAGCACGCCGGTATGCTTGTTGGAAATGTTGTCGGAACCGACATAACTGACCCCTTCCTCGGTCAGGGCCAACTGAAAAATTCTGGCATATATGCACTCTAACTGTATGCCGCGCCCGGTGAGGCGGTAGTGAACTCTAAGACCCCAGGCCCCGAAGTCGATATGCTCACAGAATACAGGATCATACCGCTTGGAAAAATACTCTTCATAGCGTCTGACCGCCTCTTCAAGTTTGGCCTGCATGCTGTCGCGATCCAGGCTTCTATCTTGGGCCCCGCCGGTATGGACAGCCCCGGTCTTTAAAAGGTGCTGCCTGAGTGCCTCGCGGTCGTCGCCGGTTCCATAGCGATCCTTGAGCGTTTCCAAATCCACCCATATGTATTGTTTGCGGTAGTACGGGTCGGCTGAAAACAGGGAAAAGATCCACAAAAGCTCGTCAAGCCGACGGTCATCATGCGGATCCAAATCCAGGTGTATGGGGTGAATTTCCAGAGCATCCCCGGTGACTTTGGAAAGGTCGGGAACGAAATACCCTCTGTCCGTAAGCGAGATCCGGAATCCACCTACACCGCTGCCGCCTGTAACCGGCTTTACAAAGAAGCGACGCGTACTCCATTCTCGGGAGAATTTATCGACATTATCCAAAATAGAAGCAACCACCCGGGATGTGTTCATCTGCGAGGCCGGCACGGTTACATACCGTGCCAGCAGGTCTTCTTGCCCCGCATCCTGAAGCATCTGGTAGGTCAACCCCTTGTTGGAGAAGATGGACCCCGGCGCCGTGACCCGGCCGGGCAGTACAATAACTCCCATTTGCTCGAGATTTTCCAGAACTTCAAGGTTGTATGCCCTGGAGTCGACACACTCACTTATAACCAGGGTGGAGCCAGGGTTCTCATTCACGGCCTCCATCAGTTCTGGCCTTGTGTTCACTAATAAACAACGGGCTTTGATATCTGACCGGGCGATTTCATCCTTAAGCACCCGAAAGGATTCAGGGCCGGTTGGAAGCCGGTCATTGGAGGCATCAATCAGGACCACGGTATCGGGAAAATGGACGGCAGGCGGGAGGTCCAAAGCGTATCTGGCAAGTTCTGGGTCTGCTTGCGCCGACTTGTTGAAGGCAGAGATCAGTTCTGCTCCTAATTTGCCCGGTTCGCCGTCAAATCCCAGGGCGTGCAGATAAAAAGGGGCCTCGTTTGCAGGCCCCTCGTGGCCCAGCGCATACAGCTCTACAAGTCGTTTTATATCGCTAGTTTCCAACGCAGATTGTTTCATGCACTACCTCCATTAATATCCTGGCCCAGAAGACCTGGCTTTGGTTTACCCCCATGGGGGTGCGCCTATCTCAAATAGAGCAAATTAAATTCCAAATTCCAAATATCAAATATCAAACAAATAACAATCGTTCGACCTCGAGGTCGAACGATTGAATATTGGAATTTGTGATTTATTTGTAATTTGGTGCTAGGAATTTGTGATTTTAGACACAAAACTCCAAGGCAGAGCCGGATAACTCTGAACTGGCCCAGAGGATCGGTTTTTCAGGAGTAAATGGGCAAATCAGGGGATGTCATCATAACCTTTAGCC
>NZ_JAZFTO010000048.1:0-4613 GCF_036446775.1 Candidatus Desulfatibia sp. | reverse complement strand
TCTCTCGATCTCATCTTCGTTGTGAAGCGTGGCACGGCTGACCATCACCCCCGCGATATTCACAGGATCAAGATGGGCAACGGGCGTCAGGGCACCGGTCCGTCCAACCTGAACGACTATCCCCGTTACCCGCGTTGTTTCCTGCAAGGCTTCAAACTTATAAGCAAGGGCCCACCTTGGACTGCGGGAAGTTGCACCCAGCAACTTTTGCATCTCAAGGCTGTCGACTTTAATCACCATACCATCTATATCATAGGGCAACTGATGCCGCTTTTCGCTGAGTTCCCTGTAATATTCCAGCACCTCTTTGATCAAAATTTTCGGCCGGATATAAGGATTAATTCTAAACCCCAGCCCCTTTAATATATGCAGTGTTTCCCAATGTGATTCCAAAACCAGATCGGTAACAATCCCCACACCGTAAATAAAAATCTCCAAGGGCCGTTTCGCCGTAACCCTGGAATCGAGCTGCCTTAAAGAACCGGCCGCCGCATTCCTGGGGTTGGCAAACGGCGGCAAGTTTTGATCCAAGCGTTCTTGATTTAATTGTTTGAATTCTTCCAGGCCGATAAAAACTTCCCCCCTTACCTCCAGGCGGGAAGCAATGTTTAAAGCTTCGCCGCCGGCAAGAATAAGCAGGGGCACGGAGCGTATAGTCTTTACATTCGGCGTTATCACCTCGCCGTTAACGCCGTCACCGCGAGTGGAAGCCATAACCAGCCGGCCGTTTTCATAGACAAGTTCAACAGCAACTCCATCTAATTTCGGTTCAACTGTATAAACAATTTCCTCATCCGTATCGAGATTCTTCTTTATGCGACCATCAAACTCCATGATGTCGGCATCAGTGAATCCATTTCCCAGGCTCAGCATGGGAACGGAGTGCTCAACGGTACCAAACGATGTAAGCGCTGGTGCCCCTACCCGGCAGGTCGGAGAATCCGGGCTTGCAAGTTCCGGATGATCCGTCTCGAGTTCTATCAGCGCCTGCATCGCTCGATCATACTCAGCATCCGATATTTCAGGATCATTCAGGACATAATAGCGGTAATTGTGCCTGTGAAGCGCTATCCTTAGTTCCTCGACTTTTTGCAATACAGCAGGATCTATATCGACTGGCATAAGATGCTTATCACCTCAACGGCAGCCCTGCGGGCTTTTTTAAAATCTCTTTCGTTAAATCCCGTCCGCCACTTATATGTTGACACTTCATCGGAAACCACCAGGATTCCCGTAACTTCAGCATTGCGGCAGCTTCCTACGGTAAACAGTGCCGATAGTTCCATCTCTACGGCCAAAACACCTTTCTTTTGAAAATGCTCGACTTTTTCACGGGTCTCTCTGTAGACGGCGTCTGTGGACCATACCAGACCTTCATGAAAAGAAAGATCATGGTCTCTAAAGGTCTTTTTTGTTTCTTCCAAAATTTGACCTGACGGATAAGCCAGATCATGCCCACTGGCGTTATAATGCCGCGATGTGCCTTCATCAATGACGGCACCTGTAGCAACAATAATGTCTCCGATTTTAACCTTTTTAGAGACGGCTCCGCACCAACCGAAAAAGATAATTTTACGTGCACCCCAGGCCACTAACGTCTCCAGCACCATGGTAGCGTATGGCGCACCGATCATGGGACCTGTAACTGCAAGGCCTGCTTGCAAGCCGTTTCCCACAATCAGCCTGCTCATAAATAAATTTTTTACGTGATCCTGTCCCAAATCCAGCTGCCTGCGAAGTGCATTCAGATCCTCCTGATTAGACACCATCACGGCAACAGGACCCAAATCCGGCGCATTTTTCGCTTTTCCGGGTTTTACAATTGAATCGTCATTGCATAGGTCATTCATTGGATTTACTAATCATACCGGTTTTGCCAACCCCGCAAGTTCGTCTTTGACCTCATCAATGATCTCGTAAAACCACATCAGATCCTCAATGGAGAGACGGCCGGCTCTGCGCTGGGATTCTGATCCGTCTTTTTTGGTATATATCCGGGGGCCGATCTGAAGTTTCGGTTCCCCGCCGGCATATTGGTTGATCGAAATCACAAGCCCGGTTTCATCGCATTTCCACTCGTGCAATACCTTATCCTTCTCAGCGTCAAATGCCATAGCATCCTCTCGTGATAAAATCGCTGCGCGATTTTGTTTAACGTCCCGAAAGCATTCGGAACTTGAAAAAATTTAAGTTTAAACCTATACTATTTAGTCATAAAATGGCACGAATTTATCAATGCTGCAAGATCTTGTTTGTAATCGGCCATATTAAAACACTTCCCTGAATTAGTGCCGAAAACGACACTTTAATTTAAAAATTTGCTTTCTCCAATCTTTTCATGATATTTTTTTATTAGTTTTATAAAAACTTACATATACCTGATAGACAAAACACAATCCCCAGCCAATTGGATTTGGACAATACCGAACACAGCAAAGGAGGAGCATTCATGGACGCCCAATATTTTATCGATCTGGAAGAACAGTTTGGGGCTCACTATGACCAGCCGCTGGATGTGGTTCTGCATCGTGGGGAAGGTATCTGGGTCTGGGATATAGAAGGCAACAAATACATGGACTGTCTCGCCGCTTATTCGGCGGTCAACCAGGGACATGCGCACCCCAAAATCAAGCAAGCCATGATTGAACAACTCCAAAAACTGACCCTCACTTCACGTGCCTTTCGCAATGACCAGCTGGGACTGTTTTATAAAGAAATCTGTGAACTGACCAACGCACACAAGGTTCTGCCCATGAACAGCGGCGCTGAAGCCGTGGAAACCGTGATCAAAGCAGTTCGCAAGTGGGGCTACAAGATCAAAGGAATCCCGCCGGATCAGGCCGAGGTGATTGTCTGTGAAAACAACTTTCACGGACGCACCATTTCAATTATCGGGTTCAGCAGCAACCAGCAGTACCGGGACGGTTTCGGTCCTTTTACACCCGGTTTCAAAATCATCCCTTTCGGCGACTCAAACGCTCTGGAAGATGCCGTCACTCCCAATACGGTGGCCTTTCTGGTTGAACCGATCCAGGGTGAAGGCGGAATTATTGTACCGCCACCCGGGTATTTGAAACAGATAAAGGAGATTTGTGAAAAACACAATATTGTCTCCATTTTTGACGAAATTCAAACCGGACTGGGCCGCACCGGCAAATTGCTCGCCGAAGAGCATGAAGGCGTTGATGCCGATGTGACCCTCATCGGCAAGGCGCTATCCGGAGGATTTTATCCTATCTCGGCTATTTTGTCGAACTCCGAGGTTCTGGGTGTCTTTATACCCGGCGATCACGGCAGCACCTTCGGCGGCAATCCTCTGGCCTGTGCCGTCGCCCGAACGGCCCTCAAGGTCTTAATCGAAGAAAACATGATCGAAAACGCCGCTAAAGTGGGTGATTATTTCATGTCTAAGCTCAAAACTATCAAAAGTCCCCACATCAAAGAAGTCCGGGGTAAGGGGCTGATGATCGGGGTCGAACTGGTCCCCGAGGCCGGCGGGGCCCGCCGCTTTTGTCATCAACTGCTCCAGCAGGGACTACTGTGCAAGGAGACCCACAAGCATGTCATCCGTTTTACGCCGCCTTTGACAATTTCCAAAGAAGATGTCGATTGGGCCTTAGAAAGAATTGAGTCGGTTCTATAGCAGTTCTTGAAATAAAATCGTGTTACGATTTTATGAAACGCGGCTATGCCGCTCAGATGGCGAAAGGCACCGCACTTTCTCCTTAAAAAGGATTTTATCTTTATTTGAATTCATCCCGCGCTGCAAGAAGCGGGGAATTCAAATTTAAAGATCCAGAACCATTCCGACTTCATCACAATTAAAGTATTTCGGGCAGCGACTGCATTCGCCCCATACCTTGGGAGGAAGTTCCTCTCTGTTTTGTCGCCTGAATCCAAGCGTTTTGAAGAAATCTTCCGTCATTGTAAATGTAAACAATCGCCTTATTCCCAGTTGTTCGGCCTCTTCTTGCATGACTTCGACTAACTTGCTTCCCAGACCCATCTGCTGGTAATCCGGATGAATCGCAAGCGCTCTGATCTCAGCAATATCTTCCCAAAGCACATGCAGGCTGCCGCAGGCCACAATCAGGTGCAATACTTCTCTGGTTTCCGTCAGACTGTAAACCGGAACGTTGCGGTCACTGGCTATCACGAAATCCCTGATGTTTTCATACAGGTATTGGGGACCTCTGGGAAGCATTAAATTCAATGCTGCAAAGCCGTTCACCAATTCGAGAATTTCTTCTACGTCCCGAATTTGAGCTTTCTGGATGACAATTTTGTGTTGGCCTTCTTCCTTTATAAGGCCTTTACGAATATTTTCTTTAGGTTCCTCTTCATCCAGTTTAGAAACGGGAGGCGGTTCAATATATTCCATAGCACTTTACCTTTTAGCTTATTAAATACCCATCTTGATTTATGGGGTCTGCCTAACCGTATGCGTTCACAGGTTCAGGGTTCAACGTTCAGGGTTACCTTTCGTTGGGTTCACAGAATCAGAGTTCACCACTGCCCGACCGACGGCAGGTGAGGTTCAGGGTTGTCTTTTCATGCGTTCACAGATTTCCCACCACTGGTGGGATTCAACGTTGTCTTTATTCGTTGAACCC
>NZ_JAZFTO010000047.1:0-2707 GCF_036446775.1 Candidatus Desulfatibia sp. | reverse complement strand
CCTGCTACCTTGAATTTCCTCATGGTTGGTCCGCTACTCTCCTATTTAATTCAAAAGATAAAAGGATTCGCTGTCTTATTATACAATTCAAATGATGCTGGATAAATACACCGGATGCCTATTGGGGGTGGCAATAGGCGACGCGCTTGGGGCTCCCGTTGAAGGCATGACGCTAGAAGAAATCAAGAGGAAATACGGCGCCGACGGTATAACCGATTTCGATTCTTACAGGGGGCCTGAAGCGGGATTTTATTTTGAAGCAGGATTTTATACGGACGATACGCAAATGACCGTTGCCACGGCAAGGGGCATTCTGGACGCGGCGCAAGGCGGATTGGAAGAGGGCCCCGACCGAAACGACGACGTAAAAGCTGTGTACCTCCGCTATCTTGAATGGCTTAAATCGCAATACGACCCCAGGTACAGGCGTGGGCCGGGCATGTCTTGCCTTACCTCGCTACAAAGCGGCATTATGGGCACGGTTGAGCATCCGATAAACAACAGCAAAGGCTGCGGCGGGGTTATGCGCACCGCCCCGGCGGGCCTGGCCTTCAAGGCCGAAAAGGCATTTGCAAAAGGCTCAAAGTACGCCGCAATTACGCATGGCCACCCCTCGGGATATCTTAGCGCGGGCTATTTATCTTCACTCATTACTTTAATTATTAATGGCAAACCGATTGATAATGCGATAGAAATATCAGAACAGATACTTGCGGGCCATGAGGGACATGAAGAGACATCGGGGTGCGTTCTAAAAGCTCGCAGGCTGGCATTATCGGACAAGCCTCACGAGGAGGCGATAAAGGAAATCGGGCAAGGATGGGTTGGCGAGGAGGCCCTGGGGATAGCGCTTTATTGTTCGCTTAAGTTTGCCGATTGGCGCGAAGGAACGCTTGCCGCCGTAAATCACGACGGCGACAGCGACTCAACCGGTTCCATAACGGGAGGCATCATGGGAGCGCTTCTGGGATCGAAATCGATTCCGGGAAAATGGGTAAAAACCGTTGAGGGTTCCACGGCGATATGCGAAATCGCCGGTGAAATCCATGCAAGGTTTGCCGGAAAATAAGTTTTTAAAGCCCTGATGGCACGACGATTTCTCCCTTGGCGAGGCACATAAAAAACCTAAAAACCCGACCTTTTATAAAGAGACCGGGCTAATCTTTTGAGCCAGACTAACATATTGTATTTATTATTCTTCCGCCAATTCAGACATTGACAAAAGTCATACTAAATTGATATTCGATGAATAATAATAGCCCGTAAATAAAGGGGCTTTTCCCGTATATTAAGGGAAGAAACGGGGAGAATGGGTAGAAGAAAAAGCATATTTGCTGTTCACAAACTCCTGCATTTGAACCCGTCTGTAGTATGACAGTACGCAAAGCACGACAATTGATTGTAATGGCTCTCTACCCATAAGTCCGCGTTTTTAACATATCCTTAAAGTTTCCATTAACTCCGAAAAAGGAAGGCGTCTTTGGATATAATCATGGGATGAGAAAGATTATTCAACTCGACAGCGGCAAGCGCGAGGAACTGATAGATATAACGGAGAATGTAAAAAACATCGTGGCGAAAAGCGGCGTTAAAAACGGACTTGTGGCCCTGTACGCGCAGGGGGCAACGGCGGCGCTGATGATACAGGAAAACTGGGATCCAAGCGTCCCGACGGACGTAATCAATTTCCTTAAAGAACTGATTCCAAAGGGCGTTTGGCTGCACGACCGGCAGGATGGAAACGGCGATTCCCACCTGAAAGCTGGGTTTGTGGGCCCGTCCGAAACTATACCGCTGATAGACGGCAAGCTGGGTCTTTCGACGTGGCAGAATATATTCTTTTGCGAGTTCGACGGCCCCCGCAGCGGGCGCAAGGTGGTCTGCACTATTATCACGGATTGAGACGGCGGTGGAGGGAAATAGGTTGGTATGGCATGTAGAGACGTTGCGATGCAACGTCTCATGTTAAGAAAAACCTATGATTGAGACGTAGAATCGCTACGCCTCAGACGTTAAGAAAAACGTTTGATTGAGACCACCTAAAGGTGGCGAGAACCTTTCGCTTTGCTCAAGACGTAGCATCGCTACGCCTCTACGGGAAAAAGAATCCGTGATAAATAGATTTACTTTAAGGAAGCGCTGCATTCGGTAACACGATATTTACTGTATCTCTTGCCATTTCATAACTATGACTTTTGTCAATATTTCCTTGACAATACACAGAAACTCAACCTAATATAAATGCGGAAGTTCACGAAACGCTTGTATATTTGTAGCATTTTAAATTTGGAGGCGCCTCCGTTTGGCAAGTGTGAAGGATATCTCCGGTTCCGACGAAGTTTATCTTGTAGTCCAGACCCGGTCCATTTTTGCCTGTTTCCTGCACTGGATAACGGTATTTTCCGTCGTTACGCTGGCGATCACCGGTTATTACATCGGAAACCCTTCTTATTATTACGGTCAGGGAGAGGCCTTCCAGGCGTTCGCGATGGCGAATATGCGCGAGATACACTTCATCACCGCCGCTTTTTTGATGGTTTCGGTTTTCACGCGACTGTACCTTGCCTTTACCCGGTCGTGCAACAAAGACATCCGGGAATTTATCCCCACGCCGTGGAACGTCATCAACGCCCTTAAGCTGGCAAAATACTATTTAACCGGTTACGGCGAGCACTCCCATTACCGTTTCGTAAACCCGCTTGGCGGC
>NZ_JAZFTO010000046.1:0-14514 GCF_036446775.1 Candidatus Desulfatibia sp. | reverse complement strand
CCGCCGCCGGCAATATCGGCAATTTGAATTCCCGGAATCGATGGCGGTCGGTCGGGTTCGCCGATTAGATCTAAAACACCGGAATGGGCCAAATAATTCACATCGTGTCCGGCCCGGCTGCGATAAGGTCCGGTCTGGCCGTATCCGGTGATAGAACAGTAAATGATTTTGGAGTTTAGGTTGCAAACCGTATCGTAATCAATACCGAGCCTTTGGACCACTCCGGGACGAAATCCCTCTAAAAGGATATCGGCTTTTTCAACCAAACGAAAGAAGATCTCTTTACCCTCTAAAGTCTTCAAATTCAAAGACATATGCTCTTTATTGCGATTGACCGTGGTGATGAACAGGTCATCTGCCATGAAACGTTTGTCTTCAATTGCGATCACGCGTGCTCCATGGTCGGCAAATATCATGGAGCAACAGGGTCCCGGGAGCAAACGAGACAAATCCAGTACAGTAATTCCGGCCAAAGCACCTTCGTTTGACATATATACCTCTTTAAATTTGTATTCTCTCGGCAAAAACATTTAAGATAATCACGAAAACACGAAATATTTTTATCATTTTCGTGTTTTCGTGATAGGCGTTTTTCTTTTTGGGTTGTCTGTGATCTGTTTATTTTTTTAAAGGAAACAGCTTTTCTATGAGCTGAGCTTTGGTGATATCTCCCTCGATAATGAGTTTTCCCGAGATAAACGCCTGAATGGGATCAAGCCGGCCTTGCATCATATCAACAAAGTCGGTGTCTGCTATTTTCAACGTGCAATCAGGATGGTCAGTCATACCCTTTACGATTTGGCATACTCCATCCTTTACGGCAATACTCCATTTCCCACCATCGGAACCGGAGATGTCGTACTGGAATTCCATATCGAGTCCTTTGGCCGCTTCAGGGTTAAACACATCGGCCAATGCTTCAAATATGCCGCTGACATATGAAGCCTTACGAGCTGCGGCTTCTTGCTCGACATCTTTGCTGATTTCCCGGTTTTCTTCCATGGGGAGGATGTCGCCATATTCGAACACACCTTTATCGATTACCGCCTCGCCGGTTTCAGTATTAACGGTCCGCCACACCGCCTGGCCCTCTGCTGTTTTCCAGATGAAAGTCTGGATCGGTGTTCCGGGATACAGCGGTTTTGCAAAGCGACAGTCCATCCGCCGGGCCTTTTCCGGATGCCCGGGAATAAGGCTGTGAATAAGAGCCCGGCAGGCATACCCGTGGGTACAGAGTCCGTGCATGATCGGTTTTTCAAAACCGGCTAATTGAGCAAATTCCGAATTTACATGCAGATCAAAAGTGTCCCCGGACAGCCTGTAGAGCAACGGCTGATCCGCAGAGGTGCTGGTATCAACAACAAAATCAGGATCTTGGTCCGGAAAACTGACGGTTTTTTGGGGCGCATTTTCTCCGCCAAACCCGCCATCAAGACGGGCAAACATGGTAATAACGCCGGCAAACAGCTTTTTACCGCTGGAATCAAATGTTTCGCTTTCCGTCACAACTAAAGCACCTTTGCCTCTTCCTTTATCATAATACCGTGTAATCTTCGCTTCCGTGGTCAGGGTACCCTGAGTTGGAATCGGGTTATAAAAGATCAACTCCTGTTCGCCGTGCAGTATTCCGGCCGGATTGAATTTGGACGCGGCCCCTATCTGAAAAACAAGATCAAAGATCGCTGCAATGGCGAAACTCGGTATGACTTTGAGATCTTTTTCATAGCAGTATTCGAGATCGGCAAAGCCGGCACCCACGCCTAAAGCATAAAGAACAACATCCTTCCAGGTGTAATCCCTGGTCAGAGGACCGATCGTTTTTCCGATTGCATCCATGTTCAGCGCCATTACCCCTCCTTTTTTAATTCTCATCGAAATTTTTCATGAAATGTTCGGGATAGGCCTGTGGCCGACACCAGCTCTCCTGTAAAGCTGCCAACAATAACTTTACTTTTTATTTTAACGGGCATGCGCCGATGATCAGCAGTGACCCACAATTGAATTTTGGCATTTTTACTTTTACCAAATACACCGCCGATATGTTTCACATCCGGTTCGACCAGAAAGGTATCATAAGTGCCGCTTGCAAGTTTTATGGTTTCCCTTTTAACAACGGTAACTTTACCAATAACGCATTTTTTGCCGTCCGTTACCGGTCGTTCTATAATCAAATCTTCCTTTAGATCAAAAAGACGCATGTAATAAAAAACGGACAAGGAATCAAACGTTCCTGGAAGTAGGTCGATGGGCTCCCGCTCTTCATTGAAATTGGAATATTGAGCTTTGTATTTTGCCCAGTTGTATTGCACCACAATCTCTCTGTGAGTTTTTCCTTCCAGCTGATTTTTTTTATACAAAATTGAGCGGGTCATCTTAATGTCAGTATAAGCGTCTATCCTGTCCCGGACTTTATAAAAATGATCGATAAATTCATTGCTTTTGGCTGTAAGCACGAAATGGTAAGACTTATTTCCATCTACAGTTTCGACTGGCAGTACTTCAAGGACGGCCTCACCGGCCGGGATAAACATCCATTTAAGCGCAAACGTCAACCTCTCGCCGGGATTAAAAGGGTAGCCTTTGTCTTCTGCTTTGATGTTATCGCAAAACCAAAAAAGAGCTATGATTACCGTTGTAAATAGGTTTATAAACAAAAACTTCATGCTGATGTATAACCCTAATGGAGCCAAACTCCATTGGTTGTTGGCGTGCTTTGCGTTACGCGTTGCTGGATTCAAACGGTGGACAACCATACCTACATTTCGCCCTGGATAGAAAAATAAATTTTACAACTGCTATAGCCTACAATAGATGAGAAAATTCGGTCTCGATAACCTGGAATAATTCTTCACCAATGGCAAGCCCCAAATCGATAAACTGGGGGCCATATTTCTTCCCGGTTGCCGTACGGAATGTATCTTTGATTTTGGCAATTTTTCCCATACCCTGGTGGTAAAGGTCTATAAATTTTACAATCGGCGTTTTAGAAAAGGTTACCATGGACCAGATGGTATCGCTAAAATTGTCAGGTCCCCAGCGAAATTTATCAGCATCATAGAGGCAGTCAGAAACTAGAACACCTTCAAGATTCTTGATTGCTATCGTGGTTTTGAAAGCTACATGGTTGAGGATTGCCCGGCTGACATCCTCAATCTCATCAGGGATAAGGGGATATGTTTGCAGGACTTTTCTGGCATAGGCAGCGCCTTGTTCAGCATGATTATCTTTTTTGCGCTTAAAATCATGGAGCAGACCGGCACATTGGACAATGAGGACTCTACGATTTATAAAATCAGCAGCGTGTCCGGCTGATTTGTTTTCAATGATCATTAGGGCGCCGGCATCTACGGCCACCTTGACGGCGTGCTCGAAGCCATGGCCAAAATCTTCTTCCAGCTGCTTGGTAACAAAGGCCAGCAATTCAGCAGTTACAGGATGGTTTTCAAGACATTGTCGGGACAGTTCTTTTGCAGAGGAGTGGTCTTGATAAAAATCAGGGGGCGGTAGGCGCGAAACAATCTGGCGGGCTCGTTTACGCATACGAGTGTAGACATGTTCCATATTATCACGTGCCTCTTGGCAAGCGGATCTATTACCTTAATTGAGTTCAATTGAGCTATTATGATTCTGAAAACAGGCTTAATTTACGGGAAAAGAGAAAAAATTGCCACATACCTTCCATTGCCCGTCTTCCTTGACAACGTCAATTGTCTCATCAACCTCGTAAGTTCCGCCAAGGTTAAATAATTTTGCAACAAACGGATAAACAGGATTTATAGCAACCCTTCTTTTGCCGGTTATTTGAATCTTAGCTTTGGTATCGCTTTGAGAAATGGTTTCGATTTCAATGTCGTAAAGCTTGTTTCGCATAAAATCTATATTAAAACCCTGGTCTTTGGCCTTTTGAGCGGTCAGATAAATATATTTGTCCACCAGATCAACATCTCCGGGTGTCAACCGTTCCGCACAAATTCTTGCGGCCATTGCTTTGTCTAACTGGAAATATGCTTTGCTAAATTCAGCCACCGCCCTGCTGGGTGTTTCCCGGCCGTCGGCAAAAAAAAACAATACCTGAACAAAGGACCCCACTATTAACACAATAATTATAGCTGTAACCTTATTCATCTGAACCATCTAACTTCCTCCTTCCCAAGCTTTCCTCCTAAAAACATTCAATAAATACAACTTTAAGTAAATTTTAATGAACATTTGAAGGGTTTTCAGATAACATGGAATAAATTTTGAAACAAGCCTTATTCAATTTTTGAATTTATTACTAATTGAACCACCTGAATATTTATGATATTCCTTTAATACAGACATCGTAAGTTATAGCTTATCATGGTGTAATATTTTGGACAAAAGCTCCGTCTCGAAGTTAGAGGTTGGGTTTAAAGGTTCAATGTTCAAAGGTTCAGAGGTTGATCACCCCATTTAATTACCCCTATGGAATCAATGGCATAGGAAAAAAGCGCGAAGCGATTAACCCTGAACGCTGAACCCTGAACCTCTTAACCCAGACCGACAGGATATCCAATTTATGTGCAATCCCATGGTATCTAAAAGTCTACGGCTATTTATATAAGTTGAATAATGAGGTCTGTAATATGCCTATTAAAAATATCGCCAAAGAATTGATCGTTCTGCTAAGTATTTCGCTGTTTGCTGCATTTACGGTAAACTTTTTCTCTCCCAAAGGTATCGCTTTGCTCGGTGACTGGGACACCTCAAAGGGTGTTATTTCTGCAAAATCGAAAGAAAATGTCGTTGTCCATGAGCTCGAAATTGGTGATGTTCGGACGGCGAAACAGATTTATGACAGCGGCGGTGCTGTTTTTCTCGACGCCCGCGCTGAGGAGCTTTTTGAAGAAGGTCACATTGAAGGGGCGGTATCCCTGCCCGTGGGTCGCTATGATGCCTATATTGGAAAATTTAAAGTGGCATATCCGCTTTCAGCATACATCGTTACCTATTGTTCGGGCAGAGAGTGTGATGACAGCCATCAGTTGGCCCAAAACTTTTTTGAAGAGGGTTATACCAATATAAGCGTTTTCATAGACGGCTATCCCGGCTGGAAAGAGGCGGGCTATCCTATTGCCCTAATTGATCCAAAACACAATTAGGAAGGGGCCGGGGTTAGTGGCCAGAAAATGAGTTTCGCTTTATGAAATATATCCCATTTATACCAGTATTATAAAATTCAGAGGGTTTTGTTTTCTGACACCCGATATCTGACACCTGACAACTTTCAATTGAGCGTTTTCGCTCAATTGAGGTAATAAATAGTATGCTAAAAAGGATATTAAATAACAGCCTTTTTGAGCTGGCCGTTCGCTGGTTTTTAGGCATGATCTTTTTGTATGCCAGCTATCACAAAATCGCTTCTCCGGCACAATTTGCTAAAATCATTTACGGCTACTATCTTTTTCCGGACGTTTCCATCAATATTATCGCCATCGTTTTTCCGTTTTTAGAACTGTTCTCGGGTCTTGCATTGATCCTGGGTATCTACCCCCGATCGGCTGCGGTTATTATCAATGGAATGCTTCTGGGTTTTATTATCGCTCTTTCCATTAATCTTGTGCGGGGGCAGCAATTCGACTGCGGCTGTTTTTCCTTTGGTGAGGGTGGACATACTTATACAGTCGGGCAATTACTGATGCAAGATATCATTTTTTTTGTTTTGGGACTGCAAGTCCTTTTTTTTGATAATAAAAGACGTTGGTGTCTTCGGCAGAGCGGGAATATTCTTAAGAATATGCCCCTTAAGCCCTAATCCGGGCAACCCGGGAAAAAAATATTTGCCACCAAGGCACAAAGACACAAAGAATACATTTGATATTCTATCTTCGTGCCTTGGTGTCTTTGTGGCAATAAAGAAACGTTTTTCCGCAAAATACACAAGTTGCATAACTGAGGCACTAAATCCTAATTTCTTATAAGTCTGATTCGTTTATTGCTTTTTTGCTTTACACCATGGCTATTTTGCTATAACTAAATAGTTCAAATTTTACCGTTTAAGACTTTAGGAACGTTCCTCTTGTTGGTATTTTCAGCTATCTGTATATTTGGCTTCACTTATATTTATGAAACCTGATAATTCAAAAGGGCAGTCCAGCAAGGAAACGCGCATGTCTGCAAAGATAAAAGCTCTGGGTATATGTCTCGGAGCCTCTACCGTATCTATTGTTCAGCTCGAGCAGGAGCTTGTTGCAGATGAAAAGAACATGCCCAAAGGCAAACCCCGCCTGATCGCATATTCACTTCATCCTCACGAAGGAGATCCCAAACGAACTCTAGTTTCTGCAATAGAAAATCTAGACTTGAATTCATTTGACAGGATCGGATCCACCGGCAGGAAATTTCGTAACTTCGTGAATATTTCCTCCATATCTGAACCGGAAGCGGTCGAATTTGCCTATCCGTATGTCAAACCTCAAGATATTTCATGTCCGGCCGTTGTTTCCGCCGGAGGCGAAACTTTCATGCTCTATGTCCTGGACCGTTTCGGAAAAATTTCCAATGTAATAACCGGCAACAAGTGTGCCTCCGGGACCGGCGAATTCTTTCTTCAGCAACTGCGCAGGATGAACGTATCCCTGGAAGAGGCCGCCCAGTGGGCCGTCACCATGGAGCCGCATCACGTCTCCGGCCGCTGCTCGGTTTTTTGTAAATCCGACTGTACCCACGCTACCAACAAAGGTATTCCTAAATCAAAAGTAACTTCCGGGCTCTGCCAGATGATGGCCAACAAAATCCTTGAACTTTTGAAAAAGGTCGAAAGAAAAAACATAATGGTCACCGGCGGAACAGCCCGCAACCAAATGATGATCGAATGCCTGCGTCAGGAAATTCCCGGACTGATCGTACCACAGGAAGCTCCTTATTTTGAGGCCCTGGGTGCCGCCCTCTGGGCCCTGGAAAACGAAACCGCCAAATTTCCTGGAATATCGGAGTTATTCAGAACTAATATAGTCTCATTTGATAAGCTGTTGCCCTTACAGGATTTCAAAAACATGGTTGAATTTAAAACCATTGAGCAAGGAGAAATCCATCCTGGTGATGTATGTATTTTAGGGCTGGATGTCGGCTCGACTACCACCAAAGCGATCCTTGTGCGCCAGTCCGACAACGCTATGCTGGCCTCAGTCTATCTTCGGACCAGCGGTGATCCGGTAGGAGCTTCTCGAAAATGCTATGGTTCCATCTTAAACCAGGTTAAAGCCAAAATTAACCTTCAAGAAATATCAATTGTAGGTCTGGGGGTCTGCGGATCCGGCCGCCAGATTGCGGGTCTGCATGCTCTAACCGATGGCGTCATCAACGAAATCATCGCCCATGCCACTGCCGCTGTTCATTTTGACCCCGATGTAGATACCATATTTGAAATCGGGGGACAGGACGCCAAATATACTTATATTACCAACGCCGTGGCCTCAGATTATGCCATGAACGAGGCTTGTTCGGCCGGAACGGGTTCGTTCCTGGAAGAATCGGCTTACGAGACCCTTGGTGTTCAGATGGAGGATATTGCCGACATCGCCCTGCAAGGGATGAACCCTCCCAATTTCAACGACCAGTGTGCCGCTTTCATCGCTTCCGACATTAAAAATGCCATTCACGAAGGCGTAGAACACCGGGACATTGTCGCCGGCCTGGTCTATTCCATCTGTATGAACTACTCCAACCGGGTAAAAGGCAACCGACCGGTGGGAGAGAAAATTTTCATGCAGGGCGGTGTTTGCTATAACAGGGCGGTTCCATTTGCCATGGCGTCCCTTGTGGGTAAACCGATAATAGTTCCTCCTGAACCCGGGTTGATGGGTGCCTATGGCGTTGCCCTTGAAGTTAAAGAACGGCTTGAAAAGGGCTTGATGGACCGGCAGCATTTTGACCTGGAGAGCCTGGTGAACCGGGAGGTTGTATACGGCAAGTCTTTTGTCTGCAGAGGCGGCAAAGAAAAATGCGACCGGCGCTGTGAAATAGCAATGATCGAGCTTGAGGGGCAAAAATATCCCTTTGGCGGGGCCTGCAACCGCTACTATAATATGCGGCATAATATTAAATATGATGTCGAGAAACTGGATCTCATACGGATCCGGCAGCAGCTTGTATTTGAAAAGTACGGCGCTAAATGGCCGCCGGACAGCCCGGAAAAGCCCAAAGGCAGGATCGGGTTCAACAGAAGTTTCATGGTCAATACCTATTATCCGCTGTATTCAACATTTTTTGTCGAACTGGGTTTCGAACCCATTGTCCCGGATTTTCCATCCCAGGAAGGTATTGACCAGAAAAACGCCGCTTTTTGCTATCCGGCAGAATTGTGCCATGGTTTTTTCCACGTGCTGTTGCATATGGAAACTCCTTTAGAATTCATCTTCCTGCCCCATTTTAAAGCGGTCCCTGCTTTAGACGATCATACCAGTTCACAAGTTTGTCCTTTTGTGCAAGGAGAGACCTTCTATTTGCAGGCCACATTCCGGGAAAAACTTGCAGAAATCAAGAGCAAGGGGACAAAAATCCTGACCCCGCTTTTAGATTTGACTCAAGGGCTGGAATCGGCCAAAGAAGCTTTGATTTCAACTGCGATTCAAATGAAGGTCAGCCGGGCGTTGGCCGAGCAAGCATTCTCAAAAGCGCTTGTCAAACAGCAACAGTGCTTTGACGAGATGATAGAAATCGGAAAAAATGCGCTCGAGCAACTTAAAACCGATCCGAACCGCACGGCCGTTGTGATTTTTGCAAGGGCCTATAATGGATTTGTTGAAGAAGCACATATGGGTATCCCCCACAAAATTGCTTCGAGGGGCATTTTGGTAATACCTTACGATTTTCTTATGTTTGACGGTTACAAAACCAAACGCCATATGTACTGGGGGATGGGGCAGCGCATACTCAAGGCCGCCAGGCTCGTCCAAAAGCATCCTCAGCTGTTCGGCACTTTTATAACCAATTTCTCCTGCGGACCGGATTCGTTTCTCATCGGATACTTCCGGGATATCATGCAGCGGAAACCCTCTTTGACACTTGAGCTCGACGACCACACGGCCGACGCCGGTCTGGAAACAAGAATCGAAGCGTTCCTGGACATTGTCAGCGCATACCGTCAACTGGTGGCAGATAAACAGATCGTTGCCATAGAAAAGCATTTTGTTCCTGCCCGGACGCTTTTGGATAACAGTGTTGCCAAAGTTATTACATCTTCGGGTGAAGTGCTGCCGATGAGCGATCCACGGGTTAAGCTGCTGACTCCGTCCATGGGTGATACTTCTTCTGAATCCCTGGCCGCGGTGTTTCGTGGATTCGGTTTCAACGCGGCGGCTCATCTGCCGTCGTGCGAGGCGGTGTTGAAGCTGGGACGGGCAAACACCTCCTGCAAGGAGTGTCTGCCGCTTATCCTCACGACAGGCACATTGCTTAACTACATTCACAACGGCAGAAAGGACGGCGAGGTTCTGGTTTACTTTATGCCCACCGGCAGCGGTCCGTGCCGCTTCGGTCAGTATCATATTTTTATGGAAGATCTCGTAAAAAGACATGAGATACAGGACGTGGCTGTGCTTTCGTTGACATCTGAGAATTCTTATGCCGGCCTGGGTAATGAGTTTGTACGCCGGGTATGGTGGGGAGTCATCGTATCCGATGCTATGGAAGACATCCGCTCGATGATACTGGCCAATGCCGTCGATCCCGAAGCTGGAATACAAATATTCGATCGAGAGTGGAACTTAATCTTAGCTACGCTGGAACAAGGAAATTTCTCCCGGCTGGAAAAACAATGCACAAAAGCCGCCGGGGTAGTTGCCCGGATTCCGATGAAACGTCCGCCGCGGGAGGTACCCACAATTTCCCTTATTGGTGAAATATTTGTCCGGCGGGATGCACTCTCTCGCCAGTATTTAACAGAAAGCCTTGCTGAAAAAGGGTTTGCCACTATCTGTGCACCCATCGCCGAGTGGATTCTTTATACCGACTATCTGGTAGACAAAGGGCTTGTCGATTATAAGATGTCAAAACGGGAAAAGTTGCAGTTTTTACTAAGAAAAAAATTTATGCAGCGGTATGAAAAGCGGCTTAAGTCCATACTTTCTCGTTCAGGGCTTGTGCACCCCGAGCCGCTCGATATTGCTTCAATCATCGCAAACGCTTCGCCTTACATTTCACCGATGATGACCGGTGAGGCCATCCTGACGGTAGGAAGTTCTCTTGCCGAGATAGCGTCGCACTCCTGTGGAGTAATTGCCATCGGCCCTTTCGGATGCATGCCCAATCGTGTTGCAGAAGCCATCCTGAACGAAACCATGAACCGTGAAGCCAAACTGGCTTTAGATCCCAAGAATAAACAGCTTCGATCCGCTCTCAAAAATGTTGAGGATTTACCCTTTTTAGCAATAGAAAGTGACGGCTCACCTTTTCCTCAACTCATCACTGCTAAGTTGGAAACCTTCTGTTTGAGGGCCGAACGGTTGCATCACAGCATGCTCGCGGCCGGCGGTGCCGGCCGGGCAAACTAAGTTAGAAAAACTATTTGCTTAAGTTTCATGCCCTAATAGCCGAATACAATCGTGATACGATTTTGTGAAACGCGGTTACGCCGCTCTAGTTTGCTTGATCCAAAAATATCTTGACAGCGCCAGAGGGATTGCATATAAAGATCACCTTCGTAATCCTGAGTCTGCGGTTGATTGGAGAATGATTGATTTTTTTTGCGCTTGCTGATTTCTGGGCATAAACTTATGGGATTACTATAGTTTTGCCAGTCTCACTTAAAGGAGGATTCAACACAATGAACGAATTGCTGGCTCCGGGCGGCAGTCTTGAAATGGTGAAGACTGTCTTTGCCAATGGCGCTGATGCAGTTTATGTAGGTGCAAAAGGGTTCAGTCGTAGAAAGTGCGCCTGGGAACTGGAAGACAGTGAAATCAGGGAAGCGATGCGCATTGCAAGCGATTATGGGGGTAAAATCCGCGTGGCCGTAAACGCTGAAGTTCCGGAAAAGCACTTTATGCGGGTGTTGAACAAGGCTTCAAAATGGGCACAGTGGGGTGTTGAAGGGATTATTATAAAGACTCCCGGTCTCATGCGGCTTATCCGCCGCAATTTTCCGGAATTGATTATTCACGCCAGTGTAGGGTGCAATATCCAGACTCGAGAAGATATGGCATATTACCTCGACGCCGGTGCCACCGGGGTTGTGGCCAGCACCGAAATCGACACTGTGGAAAAATTGCAAGAGTTCAAAAAAGCTGCGGACGAGGTCGGCGTTCTTACCGAAATACTGATCCATGGCAATCGCTGTATAGGTGGCGTGGGCAACTGCCTGTTTCATGAACTTACCAGCGACTCTTACGTAAAGAAAGTCTACCACGATGAGGATGGCCATGAGATCGTTGAATATGAGGGGTGGCCGGACCGCAGCGGCAGCTGCTTCCGTATCTGCCTGCTCACAGAGGCACAACGCGAAAAATTGATGCGCCGCAAAGGAAAGAGCGCTGAAGAGATCAGAAGCGTTAACGATACAATTCACCGCCGTCCCAATGTCGCCTTTGCCGTCAGAAACGAGGAATTTAAGCATTACGTTGATTTGGGCCTGCAAACCCTAAAAGTTCAGGGCCGTGAGTATCCCGTGGCACTGATTTCCAAGATGATCCATGCCTACCGCACTCTCATTGACGCACATCTTGCAGGTAAACAATCCCTTGACCCCGAACTGGTTTCCGTGAATGAAGAAATTCGACTGTTAGTGCAGGACCGCGACCGGGCCCGGATGGAAAAGACGCGGGAACTGCATCAACAGATCAAGGGAATATAAATAGCCTTTTCAAGACCCACCTTGAGCTCTAGTTTTTCATGAACCGTTTTTAATGGTTTTATTTGCCTTCAAGGCACAAAATATATTTTCAGTCAAATCGACAGAGAATATAGTCTGTGTCCATCTGCGCTGGTCTGCGGTTAATTTCATAAAATCAGGAGATGGAGAGGATGACCAGAGTATACGTAGTGCGCCATGGTCAGACAACCTGGAACCTGGAGGAAGTCTTTCGCGGACGGGCAGATATTCCTCTTGATGAAACCGGCAAAAAAGAAGTCCATTTGGCCGGTGAGGCTCTTCAGAACGAAAGCGTTCATGCCGTTTACAGCAGCCCGCTGTCTCGCTCTATGGAAACAGCTGAAAATATAGCTAAATTTCATGACATCGCGGTTACTCCTTTGGAAGCAATTATTGACATCAGTTACGGCGAATGGGAAGGAGTGAACTTAAAGGAGATTGCAGCAAAATATCCGGATCTATACTCGCTCTGGCTGCAGGAGCCTCACAAAGTTCGCTTCCCCAATGGAGAGACTCTGGAGGAGGTGCGCGCGCGAACCATGGAAGCCCTTGAGAATCTTGTGGCAAAACACCTAAATGAAACTATCGCCCTGGTGGCCCACCGAGTGCCGAACAAGGTGATCTGCTGTGCCCTGCTGGGGCTGGACAACAGTCACTTCTGGCGCATTGCGCAGGATACCGCCAGCACCAACCTTTTTATTTATAAAAATGAGCAGTGGATTGTCTCGTTTCTGAATGATACATCCTATCTAAAGGTTCTGGGGAAAACGCCTCTGTCCGATTTTTAATTTGTAGCAAAACTAAAAACAATCACGAAAACACGAAAGAGGGAAAGCGCGAAAGTCTAATATTTTTTTCGTGTTTTCGAATTTTCGTGCTTTCGTGATAAAGAGCTCTTTTGGGGCTCGTGCTTGCCCAAACTAGGAGGAATTAATGAAAAAAACCGGTGTGTTTTACCATCCCAGCTTCAGCCGCAGGAGCTATCTTACCCAGGGCGCCCGGCTGGAAGACTTCCCCGGGGCCATAGAGCATATCTTAGCCCGCGATAATGTTACTATGTATGAATCGCCGCCGATTGAGGAAGAATGGATCCTGAAAGTTCACACTCCGGAGCTTATCCGGGGGGTGGAGGCCGACACGCTTTGTTCAACCGCCTGGCATTCTGCCGGCGGTGTATTGCTGGCCGGAGAGAAGGTCTGCACCGGTGAAATCGACAATGCTTTTGCTCTCATTGGCGCCGGCGGCCATCATTCCGGCCGAAACTATTTTGGCGGTTATTGCTGTTTTAACGACGTGGTCATAACAATCACCTATCTGCGTGAAATCCACAACATCCGGCGTTTTGCCGTCCTGGATACGGATGCCCATCATGGCGACGGCACGCGCGACCTGCTTTACAGCGACCCTGACGTACTGCACGTCTGCTTTTGCGGCATGGATTCTGTTTCAGATGATGGAACCAAGGTGGATGTTACAGCACCCGGTGGTTTCTGGGCTAACCGGGGCAGTAACGCAAAGGACGCCGACGAGCAGTACGCCGATAAGGTGAAAAGCGAATTTTACCAACGTGTTGCAGATTTTGAGCCTGATCTGATTTTCTGGTACTTCGGTTTTGACACCCACAAAGGGGACTACGGCAGTCTGGGGCTGAGCGGTCGTTGCTATCAAAAGATTGCCCGTTTCATGCTGCAAACCGCCGAGGAAGTGACCGGCGGTCGCCTGGAAGTGGTTCTGGCAGGCGGCTCAAGAACCGATATCGCCACCAATGTTATCCCCCCGATCATTGAAATCCTGGCCGATTGGGAATAATGGAGTGATAGAGCCCTGAAGTCTCAGAAATTCCAAATCACAAATTACAATAACCAAAATTCGAAATTCCAAACCTATTTTTTTAATTTTGGTCACCTGTCGAGAGCCTCGAGATCGAACGATTGAATATTGGAATTTGAGATTTATTTGTAATTTGGTGCTTGGAATTTGGGATTTTATAGATTCCAGCACTCCAGCACTCCAACAGTAAATGGAAGCGAAAAAATACTGAAATATCGTATGGTCTATTTAAGTTTGCCCACCGTGATCAAATACAACACCGTCTCTTCCTGACCGTCAACCCCTAAAAGTTCATTGAAATCATCATCGTAGAAGGCACCGATGGGACAAGAACCAAAACCCATGGCAGTTGCAGCCAGCTGGACATTCTGGCAGACATGTCCCAGATCCATGGGAATGTAGCGCATGGCACGGTCGCGGTACTTGGTCATGCACCGCAGCATCATGGCGGTCCAGATAATAACCACGGCCGCCCGACGAACCACAGGCTGTCCCATACTGGCAGCGGTAAAGCCCTGATTGAAGTCACCGGTCTTGATACATTCCAGAGCAAAATCAGCCACATTAAAATGGTAAATACCCTTGGGCACTTTTTCCACCTTGTCAACGTAAAGATAGGTTTCAAAAGGATAGAGGGCTCCGGCAGAGGGTGCGGTACGCAGCAGATGCATCCCGGTGCGTGCGGTGATACCCTGAGTTCCCCACATCAGTTTGGAGAGCTCTCCGAGACTGAGCGGATCAGGTGTGGTGTTGCGTTCAGATCGACGTCTGGCCAAACATTGCCAGAGGTCGGCGGACTGGTCCAGATCGGGTTCTGGTAATTGGATGCGTTCCTCATCCGGATAGTTCTTAAA
>NZ_JAZFTO010000045.1:0-14996 GCF_036446775.1 Candidatus Desulfatibia sp. | reverse complement strand
TGATTCTACTGCTTAATTTATTGATATCCATCATCATATTAGTACTCTATGAGCTTTAAACAATAGTTTTTTTCTGCCCTCTCAGCAGAAAGAAAAATATTCATTGTCTTTGCGTCCTCTGCGACTCTGCGGTGAACTATTACTATAATCTTAATTTGGATGGGAACTGGTTAGTCCGCAAGCTCTTGTATTTTTTCGAGAGTTGCCTGCAGCTTCTGTTGCTTTTCAACTGCGCGGGCATACTTTTTCTTTTCCTTTTCAACAATTTCTTCAGGAGCCTTGTTGAGAAAATTTTCATTGTCCAGCTTTTTGGAAACAGCGGCAAGTTCGCCTGTCAGCTTGGTGATTTTCTTTTCAAGGCGATTCTTTTCTTTGGCAAAATCGAGAATCCCTTCAAGAGAGACAAAAATTGAAGCACTGTCTACAATGGCGGTTGCCGCTGTCGGGGGCCTCTCCCCCGGCTCTTGGACAACGATGGATTCCAGTTTGGCCAGGTTGATGATCAGATCCTGATGCTGTTGGACGATCTTTCTGGTAGATTCATTTTGTGACTGAACCATTACGGCCAGGGATAGAGACGGAGAAATGTTCATCTCGCCCCTTACGTTTCTGATTCCTGTAATTATTCCGGATATAAGCTCCATTTTTGATTCGGAATCGATGTCACGGCGCCGGCTGTCGATACTGTCAGAGTCATCAGAGGGAAACACGGCTTGCATGATGGAACCTTCGGTTCCCGGAAGTTTGTGCCAGATCTCCTCGGTTATAAAAGGAATAAAGGGATGCAGCAGGATCGTTGTATCGCGCAGGACCCGCCATAAAACGCTCAGGGTTGCTTCGCGCCGCTGCTGGTCGGCACTGCTGTACAAGGTGGGTTTGATGGCTTCCAGATACCAGTCACAGAATTCGTGCCAGACAAACTTATAAAGTGCACTGGCGGCGTCGTTGAAGCGGTAATTGTCAAGAGCCCCGCTAACGATGTCGACTGTCCCATCGAGCCGGGATAGAATCCAGCGGTCCGGAAGTGACAAATGGTCGCGATCGATCTTTGCGTATCCGGTCTCAAGGTGCATCAAGGCGAAGCGGGTAGCATTCCAAATCTTATTGATAAAATGGCGGTAGCCTTCCACACGCTTTTCAGACATCTTGACGTCACGGCCCTGGGCGGCAAAAGCGGCCAGAGTAAACCGGAAGGCATCGGTGCCGTATTGTTCAATAACGCTTAAAGGGTCGATGACGTTCCCTGTTGATTTACTCATCTTTTTGCCGTCTTCGTCACGGACCAGGGCATGCACATACACTTCTTTAAACGGTACATCTTTCATAAAATGGATGCCCATCATCATCATGCGCGCCACCCAGAAAAAGAGAATATCAAAACCGGTAACCAGGACGGAGGTGGGATAAAATTGATTTAAAAGCTCTGTATTCTCAGGCCATCCCATGGTAGAAAAGGGCCACAGGGCGGAGCTGAACCAGGTGTCAAGGACATCGGTTTCCTGTACAAGATCTTTCCCGCTGCAGGCTGGACACGTCTGCGGCGTGTCCATGGCAACAATAACCTCCTGGCAGTCTTTACAGGTCCATGCCGGAATCTGGTGTCCCCACCATATCTGCCTCGAAATACACCAGTCTTTGATGTTATTCATCCATTCAAAATAGGTTTTGGTCCACATATCCGGAATGATTCTGGTATCACCGTTTTTGACCGCATCGATGGCTTTGGCCGCCAGCGGCTTGGCCTTTACGAACCACTGTTTTGACAGGTTGGGCTCAATAACGGCCTTGCACCGATAGCAGTGACCGACGCTGTGCTTGTAAGGCTCTACCTTGATTAGCAGACCGGCTGTCTTAAGTGCTTCCACCACCGCCTCGCGGCATTCAAAGCGGTCGAGTCCCTCAAACTTTCCGGCTGCGGATGTCATCCGGCCGTCGTCTCCGATCACTTTAACACGCTCAAGATTATGGCGCATGCCGATTTCAAAGTCATGGGGGTCATGCGCAGGCGTAACCTTCAACGCTCCGGTGCCGAATGACATATCAACGTATTTGTCCCGGATAATGGGGATTGTTCTGTTCATGAGAGGCAGCAGCACCTCGCGGTCTTCGATATCGTGGTAGCGCTCATCCTCGGGATTTACGGCCACGGCCGTATCGCCCAGCATGGTCTCGGGCCGGGTTGTGGCAATAACCACACTGCCTTTATCTTCCTTAAACGGGTAGCGGATATGATAAAGATAGCCGTCGTGCTCTTCATGGTCGACCTCAAGGTCGGCCAGGGCGGTGAAACAGCGATCGCACCAGTTTATGATGTAATTGCCGCGGTAGATAAGGCCCTCATGATAAAGCTGCACGAAAACCTTGCGGACCGCTTTTGAGAGCCCTGCATCCATGGTAAAGCGTTCCCGCTGCCAGTCGCATGAAGCACCGAGACGCTTGAGTTGATTGATTATTGCACGGCCGTACTCCTGGCGCCATTCCCAGACAGCTTCGATGAATTTTTCTCTCCCCAAACGGTGGCGGTCCAGGCCCTTGGCGGCCAGATCTTTTTCTACAACGTTCTGGGTAGCGATACCGGCGTGATCGGTACCCGGCATCCACAGGACGTTGTCACCGCGCAGTCTCCGGTAGCGGCACAGAATATCCTGCAACGTATTATTCAGAGCGTGCCCCATGTGGAGCACACCGGTAACATTGGGAGGCGGAATTACGATGGAATAGCCTGGCTTTTCACTTTTTTCCTTGGCCGAAAACAGCCCCTGACTTTCCCAGAAATCGTACCAGCGTTTTTCAACATTGTGGGGTTGATAACCTTTGTCAAGCAGATTGGAACTCATACCATATTACTCCTCAGTTAGTGTCCATCCAGAAACGGCATCTTTCAGCCCAGGGCTGCGTTCTCGCTTTTCTGCAATCCTCGGAATAGCGCGCTATGCCTGCGGCTACAGAAAACGCTCGGGCCTTGCCCTGAACCAAAATCTACCATTTCTGGATGGACACTAGTAAATGCGCGTATAGGGGGGCTCATAAAATCGTAATACGATTTCATTTCAGTTTTTAAAATTGAAAAAGGGGATTAATAATAATCCCCGATTCATTTGCCTTTGGTTCATTGCACTGCTTTAGATTCTAACCGGCAGGAAGAACGTGCTGCTCACCGGCACCATCATTTTTCATCACCCGATACTTCTTCTGTCAGGATCTTTTTTAATCGCTCTATTTCCTTGGACACGGTTTTTTCAATAACCTCGACAAGGACACTATCGATTTTATCGTAGAACATATTTTTGATTACACGCTCAAGGGCCGCATCCAGCTGCTCGCTGGACACATCTATTCCTTCAGCCGGGACGGTGTCCGCTGGTTCAGCCGCCGTTTCCTCAGGCTCGGCCGCATCCTCATCCTCTTCGTCTTCTGCGCCGATTTCCATCCCCAGCGAATCTACGAAGTCATCCTCCTCATGATCGATGTGCAGGTCATCATGTAAACCCGCGTCCAACTCGATAGTTGCTGCCAGAGGATCCTCGGCCTGATCGATGGACTCGCCGTCGTCATCCGATGCTGCGGTGATTTCCTCTGTAAGTTCCAAGATCGGCTCGTCGTCATCCGGTATTTTTTCTTGATCGGGTTGATTATTTTCGGTCATGGAACTCCTCCCGTTTGCAATAGCATTTCATCTTTTATTTGGGAATGTTTAACAACTCCTTGAAACTAAAAAAAAATAACATACAGCACGCAGCATGTCAAGATAATTGATTTTTTTGCCAAATTAAGCATAAAATAATTTGCAGAACAAACATTTAAGTACTAATAACACTTATGCGTTATTTTTTTATCGAACAGCCGGCCGTTGGCGACCCGCAGTTACTGATTACCGGCTCTGATGCCAGACATATAAGAACCGTGCTGCGTCTGAAGTCCGGCGATAAAATCGGGTTGTTTGACGGCCAAGGCTTTGAGTACCAGGCCCGGATTGTAGCTGTATCCGCCGGCAGAGTCGAGGTGTCGGTACTTCAACGCTTTCCTGTAACAGCCGAATCCCCGGTTCAAATAACTATTGCCCAGGCTTTTTTAAAAGAAAAGAAAATGGACCGCCTTGTACGGCAGCATACAGAACTTGGAATAAGTAAATGGATACCTTTTTTTGCCAAGCGTTCGGTTCCCCGTCCCAGTAAAAAAAATCTTTCAGCGCGCATGGAAAGATGGAAAAAAATTGCCAAAGAAACTCTCAAACAGTGCAAACGAGGCTGCGTTCCGCAAATCGGAGAAACTGCAACTTTTGAAGAGGTATTAAATCAAAGCCAGGCCTGTGACATAAAAATCGCTTTCTGGGAAAATGAATCGGAACCGGTAAATGCCCCTCTGCCGGAATCTGAGCTACAAATTGAAAAAATTTTTGTCTTGCTGGGTCCTGAGGGCGGTTTTACCGCCGAGGAAATTGAACAGGCCCGAGACCGGGGGTTTGTAACCGCCACATTGGGCCCCCGTATTCTGAGGGCTGAAACAGCGTCGCTGGCGGCATGTGTTCTGCTGCAATATCTTTACGGCGATATGGGAAAAAAATGGTAACCGTTCACCGGTTCGGGGTTCAGGGTTCAGGGTTCAGAGGTTTTGTGTTCACCGCAAATCTGAGCACTGAAGTCCAAATTGAGCTTTACGTAGCATTGGATCAACAATACATAACGAATGCTGAGTCAGATTTTGTATGATCATGCCGGGCGCACCTGTGCTGCCATTGGAAGTTTCATCAAGTACTTGCCGGCTTACGAGTAAGTTCAACGAAAGAAAGGTAACCCTGAACTTCTGAACTCTGAACCTGTGAACGCCGCCAGTAAAGGTTAACAAAAAAAGCAACCCTGAACTTCTGAACTCTGAACCTGTGAACGCCTACTTTTATATTTATAACAGTGAAAGGAAGGGAACAAATCTATAAACATAATTCGCCGCGGGACATTCTGCGATCCTATTTCGGCTACGACAGCTTTTTGGAGCACCAGGAAGAGATAATTCGGCATCTGACAGCCGGCCAAGACGCCTTGGTTCTTATGCCCACAGGAGGCGGCAAATCGATCTGTTATCAGATTCCGGCGATGCTGCAAAGCGGTGTAGGCGTTGTAATTTCACCCCTGATTGCCTTGATGCAGGATCAGGTGGACGCACTGCGTCAGCTGAACATCCGGGCAGATTTTTTAAACTCCAGTTTGTCAGCGCAAAAAGCCCGTGAAGTTGAAAAGCGCATAGTTTCCGGGGAACTGGATTTGCTTTATATCGCTCCGGAACGATTATTAACGGATCGGTTTCTACAGCTGCTGAATAAAACACAGGTTGCTTTGTTTGCCATTGATGAAGCGCATTGTGTTTCCCAGTGGGGACATGATTTTCGCCCGGAATATTTACAGCTTTCCATTTTATCCCAAAAGTTTCCCGAAGTGCCGCGTATAGCCCTGACAGCTACCGCCGATCAGGTAACACGTAAAGAAATATTAAAAAAGCTGAATTTGGAAACAGCGGCACAATTTATCTCCAGTTTTGACCGCCCCAACATATGTTACCGCGTCGAGATTAAACAGAATTGGAAAAAACAGCTTTTGGATTTTTTAAATACGGAACATCCCCAAGATGCTGGAATCGTATATTGTTTAACCCGCAAAAAAGTGGAAACAACCGCCGCCTGGCTGTCTGAAAAAGGTTATAAGGTGTTACCCTATCATGCGGGGTTGGATCAAAAATTGCGTTTGACGCACCAGCGACGCTTCCTCCACGAAGAAAGCGTAATTATTGTGGCGACAATTGCCTTCGGCATGGGCATTGATAAGCCCGATGTGCGTTTTATTGCTCATCTTGATTTGCCCAAAAGCTTGGAAGCTTACTATCAGGAAACCGGACGCGCGGGACGCGACGGCCACAAAGCGGATGCATGGATGATTTACAGTTTAGCCGATGTAATTGCCGTACGAACATTGCTGGACAGATCTGAGGGCGATATGCAGTTTAAAAGAATCCAGCACCGCAAACTGGAAGCCTTTTTAGGGTTTTGTGAGACCACTAAATGCCGCCGGCAGGTTTTATTGAGTTATTTTGGCGAAGAGCTATCCGGGGCTTGTGGCAATTGTGATACATGTCATGGTGAAATAGAAACCTGGGATGGAACCATTGCCGCCCAAAAAGCTCTTTCCTGTGTCTATCGGACCGGTCAGCGTTTTGGCGCTGAATATCTCAGCAATGTTCTGCGTGGATCAGACAATCAGAGAATTGGTCGCTTCCGGCATGATAAGATCCCCACATTTGGTGTCGGCGCGGACCTTTCCAAAAAAGAATGGAAGTCGATCTTTCGCCAGCTTATCGCCGCCGGTTTACTTTTTGTAGACTTAGAGAGCAAGGGGGGTTTTAAACTGACCGATAAAAGCTGGGCTGTTCTGAGGGGAGAAAAAAGTGTCCAATTCCGTAAAGATCCGGTGACCAAAAAAGAAAAGAAACCACCGCGTTTAATCAGCAAACATGAAAATGATTTTTTTGATCAAACCGCAACCGACCTTTGGGAGAAACTACGTGCCCTGCGTCTGAAACTTGCCAAAGAACAGGACATAGCACCTTTTATTGTTTTTCATGACCGCACCTTGCGAGAATTAGCGGCGTGTTTGCCCCGGTCTCTGGAAGAAATGAGAGATATATCAGGGATTGGTGAACACAAATTAGAGCTGTATGGAGAAATATTCTTAGATCTCATCCTTGAACATGTCCGGCAAAGCAATTAATATATCGAACCCAACATGAACAAACCAAAATCAAATTTAATTTGCCACAAAGGCACAAAGACACAAAGGGTATATTTATTATTGCTTCGTGTCTTGGTGTCTTAGTGGCAAGATGTAAAAAGTTTTGTCACAAAAAGCACAAATTTTACAATTAGAGTTTACTGTTGGTTATGGACAATGAACCGTAGATTCTTTATCCAGAAACTGCTTTACAGCCTACAGACCGTGTTGCTGATGCGCCTGGCGCATCCTGCGGTGCTGCCGGCAGCCATCAAGAAAATGGAGAGCGACAAACTGCACTACAGACCTTTGAACGGCCGCAGCCTTAGGGACATTGCTCTGAGAAAGGAGCATCACGGCAACGATCGTTTCATAAGCCCCGTCGGCATTCCCCGGGTGGGAAGATGGTGGCAGCTTTTGAAATGGAAACTCAGCCGAAACAGTTTCAACCGCTATCTTAAAGATCAGCCCGTCAACCGTATTGCCATTGACTGGGAACCGGTCCGCAAACACCAGGGCGTCTCGGTCACTTTTGTAAAACATGCCAGCATCCTCATAAAAGATGTCGAAAGTTATCTTTTAATTGATCCGGTGTTTTCAGATATCTATTGGTTTATTGAAGATTTTTCACCGTTCACCTTCGACCCCCGAAAGATTATCAAGCCGGATCACGTCCTGGTCACCCACGGGCACTATGACCATCTGGACAAGTCATCCCTGCGTCTTCTGGATAAAGAGACCCATGTGATCAGCCCCCTGGGCTACGACGCCGTATTCCAGGATCTTAACATGAAAAATCGAACCCGACTCGACTGGTACGAAACCTATCGCAACGGTGATAGTTCGATAACATTTCTGCCAAGCAATCACTGGACTATGCGAAACCCGCTGCGGGGCCCCAACCGGTCCCTCTGGGGCGGCTACATGATCAAAACAGCCGCCGATTACACCATTTACCTGATGGGTGATTCGGGATACTTTGACGGCTTCGAGGAGATCGGGCGAGATTTTGATATCGATCTGGCCGTCATCAATTTAGGCGCCTATGAGCCCCGCTGGTTCATGGCTTCCAGCCATATGAACCCTCGGGAAGCTGTGCGGGTGTTCAAAGAACTCAAGGCCGCCAAGCTGATGATCGTTCACTGGGGGACGTTTCGTTTGGGCGATGAACCGGTGCATTTCCCGCCGGTCGATCTGAAAAGGGAGCTGGAAAAGGAAGGACTGCTTGACCGCCTGGTCGATATCAGGCATGGTGAAACGTTTTTTATAAGATAACCTGCTCTTATTCAAAAGAGAGCTTCGAATGAAACTTCCCGCCGTCCCGTTGATGGCGGGAACGGGAAATGCAGCCTGCCCCGTGAAATGAAAAGCACATTTCACCGGGAGCGCTGTTGCATTTAATAATTACGGCTTGCGGGAAGATGATCCCCCATTATATACTGCGGATATACATTTTTATATATGCTACTGCTAAAATTGCAATAAATGATGACAATGAGGGATATTTTTTTCTACAAAGGCTTGGTGTTGTTTGCTTTCCTGACAACCGGCTTTTTCTTGGTTAGTTGCGCCTATGTCGTTGACGAAGATGTAGCTCCACTTGTTGAAGCCGGTCCGTCGTTTTCACTGCCGGTAGATGATAAAGAAAACGGGCGGCAGAAACCGTGGTGGGAAGTGTTGAATGATCCTATTCTCAACACCTTGATCACCAAAGCTCTGGCTGACAATTTTACCCTGCAGCAGGTCTATGCCAGGATCGAACAGGTCCAGGCTGCTGAAAGGCAGGCCGGATCTCTTCTGTATCCCTCGCTGACCGGTGAATTGTCCGGGACCTCGAAATGGAATGCCGATGGGAAATATACTGATAATATTACTATAGAAATGGGGCTGTCATGGGAGGTCGATTTGTGGGATCAGCGATCATCGTCAGCCAAAGCAGCGGCCTACGAGAGTCAGGCCGTCCGCGATGAATCGGCGGCTGTGGCGCTTCTGCTAAGCACCCAGGTAGCCGACACGTACTTTCAGATCATCGAACAGAGATTACAGTTAACGCTCCTTGCCCGCCAGATTGAAGTCGGCCAAACATTCCTCGAACTCATCAAACTGCGATTTGCATACGGCACCGCATCCGTGGTGGATGTCTACCAGCAGCGCCAGCAGCTTGCCGCCATCCGGACACAACTGCCGATTGTCCGGGCCCGGTTGTCCGCTCTGAACAATCGCCTCCATGTTTTTCTCGGCCTGGTACCGGCTGAAGAAAAACTGCAAAGCAGCTCTGAATTACCCCAATTGCCGCCTTTGCCGCAATTGGGTATTCCTGCCGATCTGTTAATAAACCGGCCGGATTTGAAACGCCTGCATAGACGGCTAATTGCTGCCGACTATCGCGTGGCCGCCGCAGTGGCTGATCGCCTGCCAGGGATTCGGCTGGGCGGTAATACCGGATTTCAGGGGTCAGATTTCAGCAGCGATGGTCTTTTTCTGTCTCTGTTTGGAGAAGCAATAGCTCCGCTTGTCGATTGGGGAAGGCGCAAAGCTGAAGTCGATAAGCGCAAAGCTATAGTTAAAGAAGAAATTGCCCGCTATTCCCAGGCGTACCTTGTCGCCATAGAGGAGGTGGAAAATGCCCTTTGGCGGGAAAAAGAACAAGCGGAGCTTATCAAGGCGCTTGATGATCAGCTCAGAATATCAAGAGCAAACCTGTCTGAAACCCGTAACCGCTACGTTCAGGGCCTCAGTGATTATCTGCCGGTTCTTGCGGCATTACAATCAATGCAAAACCTGGAACGGGATATTCTTTTACGACAACGGCAATTAATCTCAATCCGTATTCTGCTCTACCGGGCATTAGGCGGTTCCAACTTTCACAGCAACTTTTTGGGACCCATAAAAAAGAAAGGGGACTCATAAATGGTTAAAAGTGACAGAGGTCCTCATATAAAGTTCATTGGTTACATCTTGGTTTTTTTGGTTGCAGCCGGGACTGCATTGGGGCTGTATGCGAGCCGTCCTCAAGCCGAGAAGAGTAAGGCCAAACGCCCTGTGCCGTTGGTCAAGACCATTAAAGTTTCTCCAGGCAGCGAACAAGTATATGTCGAGGCCTTTGGAACCGTAATTCCGGCCAAGAAAATTGCGATTTTCTCGGAAGTGGAAGGCAGAATAATTGACATAAACCCGGAGTTGGTCCCCGGCGGCTTAATCAACAAAGACAGCCTGGTGGTCCGGATCGATCCGGTCGACTATGCCTTCAAGATCATTGAGCGTAAAGCGGAAGTAGCAGAGGCTCAATACAAGCTGGAGCTTGAAAAAGGCCGGCAGGTAATTGCCAAGCGGGAATGGCGCTTGCTTGAAGAGAATATTGCCGCAACTCAGACCGGCAAAAGCCTTGCCTTGCGAGAACCTCATCTGCGGAGTGTTCAGGCCCAGCTGGAAGCGGCGCTAAGCAGACTCGCTGCTGCTGAACTGGAAGAAAAACGGACAACAATCCGGGCGCCGTTCAATGCATTGATTCTGGAAGAGTTCGTCGAAAAGGGACAACTGGTCGGGCGGCAGACCCGGATTGCCACTCTGGTGGAAACGGATTATTTCTGGGTTCAGGCATCGATTCCGTTATCGCGGTTGTCGCGGATCACCTTTCCTGAAAAAACAGGCCAAAAGGGAGCCGGCGTGCGGGTCATCCTGCAAATCGATGATGGGCGATCAATTGTGCGACAGGGAACTACCTTCAAGCTGCTCGGAGACCTGGACCCCAAAGGGCGCATGGCCCGCATGCTTGTCAAGGTTAATGATCCGCTCAATTTTACGGTAAAAGGTGCCGAAAACGTTGAAGGCAAACCTGATAAAGGCAAAATTCTTTTGGGTAGTTATGTAAAAGTCGAAATAGATGCGGGCGTCTTGGACAATGTTTACGCCATACCCCGGCAGGCGCTCCGCGCAGGAGACCGTATATGGACTTTAAACCAAAAAGGTCGTTTGGATATCCGTAAGGTCCGGATCGTGTGGCGACGCCAAGACGAAATACTGGTCACCGCCGATCTAACACCTCAAGAAAGGTTAATAACGAGCCGTCTGCAATCACCTTTGCCGGGCATGAAAGTACAAAGCGATGTTGATATAACACCGACTAAGGACCAGATTAAAAACAATGGCTCTGCCAAAGGACTCTAAAGGTTCAGAGGTTCAGGGTTCAAAGGTTCAGAGGTTCAGGGTTCAGAGATTAACCCAGAACGCAGAACCTAGAACGCAGAACCCAGAATCCGAACCCAGAGCGCAGAACCTGGAACCCAGAACCTAGAACGAATAACCCAGAACGCAGAACCCAGAACGGTGAACCTACTTCGTCCAAGTACCTTTAGACTGACTTTCAGTCAGAACAGAAATCTACCGGCTTTAGCAGGTAGTGGTTTAATGTATGATACCTGAAGCGACTATAGAAAAAGGCCTTATCGCCTGGATGGCCAAAAACCATGTGGCTGCCAATCTGCTGATGCTGGTTCTGATTGTCGGCGGCCTTATGGCCGCGTCCAAAATCACGCAAGAGGTATTTCCTGAATATACACTGGATGTTGTCGATGTTTCCGTCGTCTATCCGGGCGCCAGTCCGGAAGAGGTTGAAGAAGGCATTGTCCTGGCAATAGAGCAAGAGATCCGGGCCCTGGATAATGTCGAGCGTGTAACCGCGGTTGCGCGGGAAGGGCGCGCTACAATTTCCGTGGAACTGTTAACCGGTGCCGACGCCAACAAATCGCTCCAGGATGTCAAGAATGCCGTTGATCGCATCAGTTCCCTGCCTAAAGAGGTGGAACGTCCACGGGTCAACCTTAAGACAAGACGCCGTGGAGTGCTGCGACTGGCCCTTTTTGGTGATTTGGATGAACAGGCTTTGTTCGATCTGGCCGGCAACATCCGGGAAGAACTGACCGGACTGCCGGAAATTACACAGGTGGAACTGCGGGGAGTGCGGCCACCGGAAGTAAGCGTTGAAGTTTCTCAGCATTTACTGCGCGCCCATGGGTTGACGCTGGGCGACATAGCCGCTGCAATCAGGGCCAAGGCCATAAATGTCCCGGCCGGGGGCATCAAGACCGGTGGAGGCGAGGTGCTGCTCAGAACAACCGAACGCCGTGATTTCGCAAGCGACTTTTTCGATATCGCTCTTATCAGCAAGCAAGACGGCACCGAGGTAACCTTGGGTGAAATCGCACAAATTAAGGACGGGTTTGCCGAAACCGACCGTGAAGCATACTACAACGGCCGGCGGGCCGTATTAATCCATGTTTACAGAACCGGTGACCAGACCCCCAAGGATATATCCCTGGCGGTTCGTGAATATGTCAGCAACTTAATCCCCGCTCTTCCCGAGAGCGTGAGCCTGGTTGTTTATAGCGACAGAGCCGAGCTGTATCAGGCACGGCTTGACCTGCTCCTCACCAACGGCACCATCGGGCTGATTCTGGTTCTTTTAACGCTGGGGCTTTTTTTAGAAGCACGACTGGCTTTTTGGGTTGCCATGGGAATCCCGATTTCGATTATCGGGTCCTTCATTATCCTTAAATTCATCGGCGGCAGTATCAATATGGTATCCATGTTCGCCTTTATTATCACAATAGGTATTGTGGTCGATGATGCCGTGATTGTGGGAGAAAACATATTTTACAAGCGACAGCAAGGGATTGGGCCGAGTACGGCGGCAATTACCGGAGCGCAGGAAATGTCGGCACCGGTTACTATCGCGGTGGCCACAAACATCTTCGCGTTCTTGCCCCTGTTGTTTGTTTCAGGATCAACAGGACGTTTCTTTGCGATTTTACCCGCGGTTGTTATTGCCGTATTTCTAATTTCCCTGCTGGAATGCCTCTTGGTCCTACCGGCCCATCTATCCTATCGCCACCGTGAAAAGCAGGACGCCTTTTTCGATTTTTTGGAAGCAGTGCCCAAGCGTTGCACGGCGGGTCTGGAATGGTTCATTTTAAGGTGTTTTACCCCTATTTTGCGTTTTTCTCTTGCGGCCCGGTATTTGGTTGCGGCGATTGCGCTGGGTGTACTTATCATCGCCTATGCCTATTGGGACAGCGGCTGGATCGATTTTTCCTTCCGTCCCCGCATTCAAACGAATCGCATCGATGCGGAGATAGAATTACCTTACGGCGCACCGGTTGAAGATGTACGGCGTATTGCCCGGCTTGTTGAAGAGGGTGGCATGCGGGCCATCGAAAAAAGCGGCGGCCCGGACATCCTGGTGGGTGTCATGACCGATATAGGGCGCCGGGGGAGCAACACCGCTGAAGTTACCTTCAACCTTGTACCGCAGGACCAGCGGCAGATTACCCCGCGTCAATTCAGTCTGATGTGGCGCAATGAAGTTGGCGAGATTGCCGGGCTGGAAAGCCTCTTTTTTGATTATTTAATAGGGCCCGGCGGCTCGTCTGCCATCAACGTGGAGTTGACCCACCCGGACCCGCATATCCTGGAGCTTGCAGCAACCGATCTGGCAGGGGCAGTGGCCAATTACAGCGGAGTAACGGATATCGACGACGGCTTTGCCCGCGGCAAGCCCCAGCTTGATTTCACAATGCGGGCTGAGGGTCGCTCCATGGGCCTGAGCGCTCGAGAGCTGGGCAATCAGGTGAGACATGCATTCTATGGCGCTGAAGCGCTACGGCAGCAGCGGGGGCGAGATGAGGTCAAGGTCATGGTGCGCTTGCCCGCATCCGAAAGAAGATCCCTGTTCAACCTGGAAGAGTTGCTGATCTATACGCCGGATGGGGGTGAAATTCCCTTTGCCAGAGCCGCCCGCGTTAAAAGCAGCCGCGCCTATACCGAAATCAAGCGCGTGGACGGCAAACGGGTCCTGAATGTGACGGCCAACGTGGTGCCCGGCCAAGCCAATGAGAATAAAATTTTGGCTGGTCTCAAAGCCGACTACTTGCCTCAACTCCCGGCCAAATATCCCGGCCTGAAGTATTCGTTTCAAGGACGTCAGCGTGAACGACGCCGATCGGTTCAAGATTTGTTTTATGGTCTCGGACTTGCTCTGCCCGGAATATTCTGTCTTCTGACGATTCTGTTCAGGAGTTATATCCAGGCACTTTTCGTAATGATAAGTATTCCTTTCGGTCTTGTCAGTGCCCTGATCGGGCATGTGATCATGGGTTATGATCTTTCCATTATCAGTGTTTTCGGCATGATCGCTCTCTGCGGAATTGTGGTCAATGGCGGTTTGGTGCTGACGGTTACAGCCAACCGTTTCCGCGATGAGGGTGAATCCGCTGCAGAAGCGGCCTTCAAAGCGGCAATCAGAAGGTTCCGGCCCATTATTCTGACCGCTCTCACCACCTTTTTTGGTTTAGCCCCCATGATTTTCGAGCAGTCGGTTCAGGCCCGTTTTCTGGTTCCCATGGCTATTTCCCTGGGGTACGGCGTTCTGTTCACTACGGCTGTGATCCTGCTGTTGATGCCGGTGCTCTATGTCATCCACCAGGACATACGTAATTTGCTGAACGACAACAACAAGCGCTAACATTTATGGGCGAACCCCCATGAGAATGAAAGACCGAACTCTTCCTTACCGCCGATCCTAACCGCTGCAAGAAAAGCAGAAGCCAGCCATTTTTTCATGCCGGCCTTAGTCACCAGGTCGCTGTAAAATTTTAGATCCACACGTTCTCTTTCAATATCGTTCCCTCGCTCTCCGTAGGCATAGCAAAGATCATGCGGCAAACAGCATTTATAGGTAATGTCTTCCCAATTACAGCCCGTAAAGAAACCCATTATTTCATCAGGCAGACCGGAACATCCATCGAACTTCCAGCTTTTGTATCTATCCGGATCAGCTGCAATGCGCGCGATTAAATAGTCCAGTTCAAAATGTTTGCATAATTTTACAGCTTCGTCTGTTGTGATAATATCTCCAATCTCCGGGAATCTCATTTTAGCTCCATTATGAATTTTATTTAGCCCTGAAAAACCTGGTCCTCTGGACCTCCGGCTCGTAGAGCCTACGCCTCGGAGAGCCAGGTTAGAGATATCTGGCTCTGCCGTGGAGTTTTGTGTCTAAAATCACAAATTCCAAGCACCAAACATTAAATAAATCACAAATCACAAGCACCAAATTTCAAATAAATCACAAATTCCAAGTCTCAAATTCCAAACAAGGGCTAAAACTATTTTTTTTATTCTTTTGTTTGTTATTTGTTTTTTCGGTCATTGGAATTTATTTGTTATTTGTATTTTGTTATTTGG
>NZ_JAZFTO010000044.1:0-7191 GCF_036446775.1 Candidatus Desulfatibia sp. | reverse complement strand
CCCATCCAGCCCCGTTTCCACTTGAGTTAGCATCCCGATTGGTTAGAATGTTTTCTTTTACAAGTGATACGGTTTTAGATCCATTCAGTGGTGCCGGAACCACAATGATAGCAGCCGTAAGATATGGCAGAAATAGCATAGGGATAGACATCGATCCCGAATATTGCCGTATGGCTGCAGCTACCTAAAAAAAGAAAGCAGCAACCTTTTCATAAAGACTGAATTGATATTTGAAAAAATGATCAGTGACCACCAATCGGGCAAAATGCAAGTCTGCGAAGATCAAGCCTTATATAAAGTCAGGTCCGCTAGAAAAATAATGAATTAGGCCAACATCACTCTGCACTTGACCGAAAAACGCTGACGCGTTTTCGTCAGGTGAGTATCGCGTTAGCGGGCTATATTTAAATGGAAAGAAATGGAAATAAACTTTGAATGTAAGAAATGCGGGAGCATACCGCTACATCCTTTGCCTCCATCCCCGCAAACGGGATCTACGACAGGCTGAATCAGGGACTTGCTGAGCATTTAACGGATGTCCCACGGAACACCTGGTGCAATGATATATATCTTGACTTTTGCGACAAATGATATATATCCTTATGTATATACCACAGTTTAAGATGGAGGGAATCATGGAAACAGCCAAATTATTTATTAATGGACGGAGCCAAGCCGTCCGATTGCCTAAAGCCTTTCGGTTTGATGGCAAGGAAGTATATATCAAGAAGATTGCAGAGGGAGTGCTCTTGATTCCAAAAGATTTTTCTCTTTGGGACACTTGGGAGCAAAATCTGCTGAAGCATGACGAACCTTTTATGGTTGAACGAAATCAACCAGAACCACAAGAGAGAGCGGGATTAGATGAAATATTTGATTGATACCAATATTTGCATTTACATCATTAACAAACGGCCCGCAGCGGTTATTAAGAAGTTTAAGCAGTTTGAACTGGGTGAGATCGGCATATCAACCATTACAGTTTCTGAACTCCAATATGGAGTCGCAAAAAGTACATATCGAAAAAAAAATGAGGTTCGGCTGGAAGAATTTCTAGCACCCCTTGAAATTCTTACGTATGATCAAACGGCTGCAAGAGTTTATGGGGATATCCGTTTTCAATTAGAGAAACGTGACCGGCCCATAGGACCGCTTGATTTACTCATTGCGGCTCATGCCATAAGTCAGGACTTGGTTCTCATTACCAATAATGACAAGGAATTCAAGCGGATCAAGAAGTTGGAAATTGAAAATTGGACTAAATAGCCCTCCCAGAACCAGCAAGTGGAGTTGATGGCTTATTCGGGTGACGTAACCAAAGCTTATCACGCACCGACAACTTGCCCTTTCGCCGTATTTCCAAATCCATATAAGCCGCAATTGTATTATTTTCTTAGTGATATTAAAATGTTATAAGATTTGACCGAAAAGTGATAGACGGCCCAAAAGCCGCATATCAGGTACTATACGGCCTTTTAGCCGTATTTCCCCTTTCAATATGAATTAACCGTTGACGCTACGGCATTGTAATATTAAGATTTATTAATTTTATAGCGGCCATTTGTCGTAATTAACTACGGCTATTAGGCCGTCTACTCTATGTTAGCCCGCATTGTTCTGTAGCCAACAAGTTTGGCGATATTCGGTAATGAATACATAAAAGCGAGCCCACACGGGCAGAAAGGAGCAGCCTATGAACCTTTGAAACCGAGACTGGTTTGAGGCAAGTAACACTTTCTGTTTGTATACACAACTCACCTGAAATCACGGGTGACCCATCGGCCTAAAGGAGGCAATCTAATGAAACTCAGTAATCTATTGGTCATCAATGCCATCGTCGCGCTCGTCTACGGGATCAGCTTCGTGCTGGTACCGGCAACAGTGTTGTCACTATATGGCATGACACAAGGCACAAGCGAAGCACTCGCGGGGCAATTCTTTGGGGTGGCGCTCATCGCGATTGGTCTGCTGACCTGGTTCGCCAAAAACGTCGCAGATTCCGAGGCACAGCGGGCTATCATCCTTGCCTTGTTGATCTCCGATGTTGTTGGCATCATCGTGGCTGTACTAGGCACGCTTTCTGGCGTGATGAACGCAGTCGGCTGGTCGGCCGTCGGAATCTACCTATTGTTTGCGTTGGGCTATGCGTATTTCCAGTTTATGAAGCCAAGTGCTTCCTAAGCAACCTCCTTCGCTTAACAATCCCGGCGTTCAGCCAGTCGGGCGAAACGTAGCTCAAGAGAGGGTGTAGCGCCAAGCGAATGCTGGCTACAGCACGGCGACGGGCATCAACTCCGGCAAACATGAGCCTGCCGACGACGGGCGGGCGTCGGCAGGCTTTGTCGTTTTACGTAAGGCGTCGTACTCAGGGCGAAAGGCGGCCTAACCCCCGCTGAAGCTGACCTGGCTTCGCCAGGGTGAAATCGGCGCGCTTTGCAAGCCATCGTCTTGGTTGGCGATGGTTCTAGGGCAGAGTCGCCAGGCAGCTTAACTCATCCGTTATACATCACATTTTGAGAAGGAATAGTCATGAAAAATTCAACCAAGATGCCGACGTACCCTGAACTGATGAATCCCCTGCTTCAAGCACTTCATGAGTTAGGCGGTTCTGGGTCAATTGAGGAAATCGCTCAGAAGGTCGCACTGCTATCTGATCTTCCAGAAGAAATATTGAATCTACCTCATAATCCAGAGAAAAGCAGCCAGACAGAAATTGAGGGAATGGGGTCAAACCTTGATCATTGATTATTGTGCATTATGTTGATTTATTGCAGATAGTTATATTGATTAGATAAATGATTTATTGATGATATTAATCACAAATCAAGGTTTGCCCCCAGGCCTCAAATTGAAACCAAAAACCGGGGTACTTTTGCCCCCAGTAATCATCGCAAGCCCCGAACCACCTATCCAAGAAACCGATTTAACAGAGTATTTTTTCTCGCAAGCGCTACTCAACTCAAACGTTCGCCATAAGAAAGTAAACATAATGGGACATTATTGCAGAATATGTGGCAGCACAAAACCGAATGAGAAATTCTCGGGTAAAGGGCATCGCAATCACGTTTGTAAAGAATGTGCCAAGATGCCAAAAGAAGAAAGGGACGCCATAGAGCAGGAAGTAGAAATATTTGGGTTCCTGTCTCAATCAAATATCTCAAAGAAAAATATTTCCAGGTTAAACATCCTTGCTTCGTCTCCAAATGAACATATATCGAACCTTGCTGACATCGTAATCGAAGTCGCCAAAGTGAAGCCGCATAAAAAGCGCAGATTAAAAGTACTGGAACGAGAACGAAGAGATTTGTTACATAAACTCAGAGAGACAGGGCTTATTTACGCACACCATTTATAGGCCCCTGGCGAACAACCGGGTGGAGTGGACGGGGAGTAACGTCGGCTTTTTGCGTAAAGCTTGATTGCTTCATGAAAGTACACAGCCCGCCACTAACCCGCAGACGTTCGCAGAAAAAACTTGACTTTGACGTACACAAGCTAATATATTGTACGTCATGAATACAAAGCTTACATTACGAATGGACGAAGCCATTGTGCGAAAGGCCAAAATCGAGGCAAAACGCAGGGGTAAATCAGTATCCCGGATGGTGGCTGAATTCATCGAGGCGATTGGTTCTCGACCGGAATCAGAAATGCTTCTCCCGCCGACCACAGCATCGCTCCTAGGGATTTTGAAGGGTCACAAAGTCTCGGAGGATGGCTACAAGGAGCATCTTCGGGAGAAATATCTTTGAGAGTGATTGTTGATACCAATGTCGTGCTTGATGTTCTGCTTGAGCGGGAGCCTTTTGTAGAATCTGCCTTGGGTGTATTTTGTCTTGTCGAGGAGTCTCGCCTCGACGCTTTACTTTGTGCTACTACCATTACAACGATAGACTATCTGCTCATCCAGTCCCTTCCTGTATCCAAAGCGAGGAATGCCCTGCGCAAACTTATCAGCCTTTTTGAAATTGCCATCGTGAATAGGCTTGTGATCGAACGTGCGCTTGCAAGCAAAATTCAGGATTTCGAAGACGCGGTGTTAGACGAAGCCGGTCAAATGGCCGGTGCTGATTCTGTTATCACCAGAAATACGAAGGACTTTACCGGGTCCGCACTGAAAATCTTCGATCCCATTGAGTTCCTTGCTCATTTAAGTAGTATGGGGAATTCCTAAAGGTACTTCGTCGCCTGCTGTTTTGGTCACTGCTTATAGGCCAGATCCAGATAGGTGGTCAAATTATATTTGGGGTCTGACCACGGTAAGCTATTAATAACATATAATATTTTAAATTATTAGGCCCGAATTTTTGGCTTAGAGCTCTCTTTTTATCCCCCAAAATAGCTGTCTAAGGAGAATTTCTTCAATTGCCGCGTGCAAGACGACACTATATTCCAGGTTATATTTGGCATATTACCCATCGTTGTCATAAAAAAGAGTTTCTTTTGAAATTTGCAAAAGACCGTCGGCGGTGGATGTATTGGCTTTTCGAAGCAAAGAAAAGGTTTGGATTAACTATCTTAGATTATATGATTACCTCAAACCACATGGGAATGGGGTCAAACCTTGATCATTGATTATTGTGCATTATGTTGATTTATTGCAGATAGTTATATTGATTAGATAAATGATTTATTGATGATATTAATCACAAATCAAGGTTTGACCCCAGGCCTCTGTCTAAGCTTGTAATGTATTAGTCCCGCTGGTTATCCGCAACGTTGGCGTACCCATATCATACCAGTACTCAAGTAAACGCTTGCTTTATACCTCATTTGGTGGTACATGTAAAAATACAATAGGAGGTACGCTATGGGAAAACTTATGAATATCCTTCCGGTAAGCGATTTGAGGCGAGACGCTGCCAAGGTCCTGAAAAAATTACGGGACAACAAGGAACCCATTATCATTACGCAAAGAGGGCGGGCAGCTGCCGTCATAATCGGTGTCGAGGCGTATGAGAAATCTGAACACGATAAAGAGATCCTTCGGCTTTTGGCTAAGGGAGATAGGGAAATAGAAATAGGCGAGGGTTATGATCTAGATACTGTTCTTGCTGAAGCTGATTTAATCCTATCCCAGGATCCATCGTGAAAGTCCGCTTCACACCTTCTGCCAGAGCCCAGTTTCTGTCTGCTCTCGCATATATTCGGCGGGATAAACCTTCTGCAGCAACCAGTTTTCGAGAGCATTCCGAAACAGTCTTGCGAAGACTCGAGGACTTTCCTGAATCCGGAAGAATCATACCAGAGTTTCCAGAACTTCCCTACCGGGAGGTAATCATATCGCCATACCGGTTTTTTTATAAAATCAAAGGCGATGTCGTTTGGATAGTTGCGGTTTGGCATGGTGCACAGCTTCCAATGTTAGCGGCGCCGTGAAAATGTCATAGAAGCGGCGGTTTAAAAATGTTGTTGTTTTTGGCCCACAAAAGTGGGCCGCCGGAGCCATATGGCTTCCGGCGACCAAATCAAGGGAATGGGGTCAAACCTTGATCATTGATTATTGTGCATTATGTTGATTTATTGCAGATAGTTATGTTTATTAGACAAATGATTTATTGATGATATTAATCACAAATCAAGGTTTGACCCCAGGTCCTATGTTATGTGGCTAGGATATATTGATAAATTCAATTATTGGGGATAGTTATTATGCTTACTCCTGATCAGTTTAAGGTTAATGAAGCGTGGATAGCCGTTAGAATGAATGAAAAGTTCTTGTTTGTAAAGGATGAACCTTACGACATCTATGTGCTCGTGGATGTAGCCAGCGCATATGTATTAGGTCATGTATTATCAAAAGTAGTAGATGAATCTCCGCACGATAAGGACGTTGAAGCTCTTTTTAGAGAGGCATGGGAGGCTAAAAGGCAATGGGCAGAAAAGCTTATTGTTCCAGAAAATTCCATTGCCGAGAATGTTTTTAGAATACAGGCAGAAAAAAATGGCCTCTCAATAGAAATTGTTCCATTATCTGATTTGGAGCCAATTGTAGGACCATTAAAAGAATTATTTGCATCAGATTTTATTGGAAACGCCACATAACAACAGCTTCCAGCAGACCGCCAGGGTCCGTGCCGCTTTTGGAAGGTGTCGTTTAATTGTGAGTTTCTACACATTTTGGGAAATAATCAGCTTAAAGCTGGCGGTTGCTGAAGCTGATCGTTAGCACGGATATGGAGGAATATTATGGAAACATTAGATCAATTAGCAAAAAAGGCGATAGGACTTCGACCGATAGAACGAATTCGGTTAGTTGAGGCTATTTTATACAGCCTCGACAAGCCTGATCCGGATATCGAAAAGAGCTGGGTTGCCGAATCCGAAGCTCGATATGAGGCATATAAACGAGGAGAGATTGAGGCGTATGATTGGGATGAAATTAAAAAGGGGTATGAGGGTTGAAAGTTCGTTTTATATCTCCCGCAAATAATGAATTGGATGAAGCAGTAAGGTACTACGATCACTAGTTACCCGGTCTAGGCTTTCGATTTTTTCAGGAAGTGGCTGCAGCGGTCGACCGAATAAGGTTTATGCCAGAGGCGTGGACGAAAATTGGCGAGCGAACAAGACGTTGCATCCTAAAGGGTTTTCCTTATGCTCTTCTATATATAATAGAACCAGCAGAAATTCTCATCACTGCGGTGGCGAATCTGCATAGAGATCCAGAACATTACAAAGATAGAATCAGATAAATTTGCTAACAATAGCTAGGAGTCAGACGCCTAATACCGTGCGGTTTTGGAGAGCAATCAGTGACTTCCGGGACTTCTGGGACATCCCCTCAAAATATAAGATTCTCTGATAGATTAGGGCGTCCCGCAGACTCCAGCAACCAGTATCCAGCATCCAGCATCCAGTACCGCATCAAGGCTCCTCGGGCCGCTCCTCAAGTCCCCGGATGCTTTCGCGGGGCGCTCCTCAAGTCCATCTTTTGACGCTCCTCAAGCCCTCCCTTGATGGGCGCTCCTCCACCAGTGCCACATGCGCTACGTCATACTAAGCATTGATTTTTTCGTTTATGGTCAGGCAATAAAATCGTGTTACGTTTTTATTCCAATAGCGGCAAAATGATTTTACGGCAAAGAGCAAAAAGCATAGTGAATAGTTAAATTGTATGATCGTCTCGGACTTTCCCGCGTGGCAGTTAGAAGAAGAAACTTATAATTTAAGGGGCATCCCGGAAGTCCA
>NZ_JAZFTO010000043.1:0-18507 GCF_036446775.1 Candidatus Desulfatibia sp. | reverse complement strand
GTTGTTCAGACATGTATTTTTCCTTTTGTTATCAGAATCCTAAAGTACGCATTCTGGAAAAGATAATATAAAAACATTTTGTTTTCAATTAAAATTTACTTTCCATCTCCGGCAATGATAATCCGGCGCTAAGCATATCTTTTTCAATGTATTATTGAATGGCGCAGAAATAGGCGCAAAGCTTAACAGGAATTATTATTAATAGTAACTATAAAATCATAATTTTCAAGGAGATCTTTATGTAATATCAGGGTGGGCCGATAGGAAGCGGTATAAGGTCGCCCGTCCGATGCCGAGAAGTTTGGCCGCTCTGGTCTTGTTCCCTGCGCATTTTTCCAGGGCGGCTTTGACAGCATCGATTTCGAGTTTCCTTAAAGGTCCGGTTCCGGAGCGGATTTTTGTACCATCCTTAATTTCCATGGGCAGATCATTAGGCAAAATTACTTTGGCGCGGCATTTTACAATGGCATACTGCAGGGCGTTTTGCAGCATATGTGAAGGAGAATCGTATATGTATATGAGTCGTGCGCCGAAGTCAAACAGGACGCTGTATAAAATCGCGAAGCGATTTTATATCTGATAGGGTATTTTCCGGTTTAATATGATGGTTTTCAAATCGATATGCACGTCGTAAACCAGTATCTCGATTCCGTTCTCAGCCGCGCGTCTCAATTCTTCGCCGTAGGCGGGATCGATATGGTCGGCCGGCTTGAACATCCTGGCATCCATGCGTTGAATAAGATAGAACATGACGCAGCGAAAACCTGAAGCCGCAAGTTCCTGCAGTTCAATCAGATGCTTGCGCCCTCTGCGGGTGACGGCGTCAGGGAAGAGGGCAACACCTTCTTCAACCAGGGTGCAATTTTTAATTTCTATGTAGCAACGGTCCGTCTTCCCCCTGCTTAACATAATATCGAGCCGGGAACTGCTGGAAATTTTAACTTCCCGAGCCAGGTGGTCATAACCGTTAAGTTCTTGCACCCGGCCGGCTTTAATCGATTTGGAAACCAGCCGGTTTGGCACCTGCGTGTTGATACCTACAAATGAGGCGGGCATCGCGATGATTTCCCAGGTATACTTTAGTTTCCGTTTGGGATCGTCGTGGTACGACAGATAGACCGGGCGACCGGGCCGGCAGCAGGCCTTCATGCTGCCTGAATTGGGACAGTGGGCCGTAACGACCTTTCCATTATCCAATTGTACATCTGCTATGAAACGCTTGTATCTTTTAACAAGGATGCCGGGGATAAGTTCAGGCCAGAGCAGACCCGGGCTTTTTTTTGAAGTTTCAGGCGTGTTCATGTTTATCTTTTTAGCAGATCTGAAATTGAATCGAAACCCAAAACATTTATTTTCCCTAAGCTGAAATTATTATGCGGGACCTTTTATTTGAATTCCCCCCTGCTTGTCGGAGCGGTGCGCAGATCCCGTCTAGCGGGGCAGCGCGGGATGGATTCAAATAAAAGAAAGGATAGCAACCTTTTTAATGCGAAAGTGCGGTGCCTTTCGCTTATTAGATCCCGTCCCGTTTTCAGCGGGGCGGGAGTTTCATAAAATCGTAACACGATTTTATTTGCGCACTTAAGGCCACCGACAGATAAACAGCTGATTTTAAAAAGTTAATGTATGCTTTAAGTGTTGCAAACCTTCTTCATGAAAAATCCGGGTCAATCTACTCCTTGAAAAGTTAAATAATCTTTGTTAAATAAACAGTTTCTGTGGGTGCCCGTTACCTGTATTTAATTATTGTTACTAACGGTAAGCCAGGAGGATGGAAATGCCTGAAAAAAAAGATTTTATTATCAAAGACAAAAGAATGTTTTCGGAAGAAGGCCAGGACCACCAGGAAGAAGAAAGGGCTGCAAAGGAAGAAGAAAGGGCTGAATCTTCTGAAGAAGAAGCGCAAGCTCCCGATTCAGAAGATGCGGCTGCATCCGGGGAGGATGCCGAAAGTTTTCAGTTGCCGGAAATAAATTTTGCAACCTTTATATTTTCTTTGAATTCTTCGGTGCTTGCGCATCTAGGGATAATCGATGATCCTGCCTCCGGGAAAAAGGTGAAAAATTTAGCTCTTGCAAAACAGACCATCGATATTTTGGGGATGTTGGAAGAAAAGACTCGCGGGAATTTGACCGAGGACGAAGAGAGTATGTTGAAAAATATACTTTACGATCTGAGAATGATTTACGTCAAAGAAAAAGGTTAGAGAGAGCCCGGATGAAAAATTTGGGATAGTGGGATAGACAGAATCTGAGAAATGCCTATGAAGATTCTTGCTCCGGCAAAAATAAACCTGTTTTTACAGGTTTCAGGTAAAAGACCAGACGGCTACCATGATTTGATCAGCCTGATGTGTTGTATCACTCTGTACGATACGGTAACACTCACCTTTGGCATTGGGGCCACCGCTGTTGTCTGCAAGCATTGCGGCGTTCCGGAAGACAGTTCAAACCTTGCTTTTGCAGCTGCGGATCTTTTTTTTAAATCCCTGGGCAAAAATGAAGGAGTTGGTATTTTGATTGAAAAACAGATACCGGTTGCAGCCGGTCTGGGCGGGGGAAGCAGTAATGCTGCCGCGGTTTTGCTGGGATTGAATCGCTATTACGGGTATCCGTTTTCGCATGAAGATCTTGCCGCCCTGGGGCTCTCCATCGGGGCGGATGTCCCCTTTTTTTTACTAGGCCGGCCGGCCATCGCTACCGGCATCGGTGAGAAGCTGGAAGCTTACGCGGGGCTTGAGAAGTTAAAGATTTTACTTATTTATCCGGGATTTAGCGTTTCGACGGCCGAGGTATATAAAAAACTGAATTTAGGATTGACAAAATGCAAAAAAAAAATTAATTATTCACTCTTGGGAAAAGAGGACTTTGATGTCAGGCAACATTTGTGCAACGATCTAGAAACCGTTGCCGCTTCAAAACACCCGGAGATACTTACAGCAAAAGAGGCGCTATTGAAGCAGGGGGCAATCGGCGCCCTTATGTCAGGCAGCGGGTCGACCGTATTTGGACTTTTTACTGATTCCGCAACAGCCCAAACGGCAAATAAGGCTCTTTTAAGAAATGATAATTGGCAGCTGTATCTTGTGGATATGATAACGTCGGATACAAGCTGATGATGCAGGATAGATGAGTCAAACTTGATGGCGTCGTAAAAAGCCGAATTCGCCAGGTGTTTGGTGTTTAGTATTTTGTGTTTTGTAGGATTTTGCATCTTTGCTTATGGGGCGTAGTCAAGTGGTAAGACACAGGATTTTGGTTCCTGCATTCGGAGGTTCGAATCCTCCCGCCCCAGCCAGACTTTGCTGGCCGATTATCTGAGACGGGGAAAAAATAGATGGAAGATTTTATAATTTTTTCGGGTAATTCAAACCCGCAGCTTTCCCAAAAAATATGCGATTATCTGGGTGTTGCCCTTGGTGGTGAAAAAGTAAAGCGATTTAGTGACGGTGAAATACAGATCGAAATCGATGAAAACGTAAGAAAAAGAGATGTATTTATTATTCAATCGACCTGTGCGCCGGTGAACGAAAACCTGGTGGAACTGCTGCTGATGATAGACGCCATGAAGCGTGCTTCGGCTACCGGGGTTACAGCGGTAATTCCTTATTACGGCTATGCAAGGCAAGACAAAAAAGTAGCACCGCGTGTCCCTATCAGTGCCAAGCTGGTTGCGGACTTGCTGACGGTTGCCGGCGCCACCAGAATTATTACCATGGATTTGCATGCCGGCCAGATACAGGGTTTTTTCAACATTCCGGTTGATAACCTTTTTGCAGCACCCGTGCTGATCGATTATATGAGGGAAAATTTTGATGGGGATCTTGTAATTGTCTCTCCTGATGCGGGAGGAGTTGAAAGGGCTCGGGCCTTTGCCAAGCGTCTGAATGCACAACTTGCTATTGTTGATAAACGCCGGGATGCGCCCAACCGGGCGCAGGCCATGGCCGTAATCGGGGATGTAGCCGGAAAAGTAGTGGTTATTCTCGACGATATGGTTGACACTGCCGGCACCTTAACCGAAGCTGCCGAGGCTCTTACAGAGAAGGGGGCCCAGGAGATCCATGCTTGCTGTGCCCATGCGGTGCTGTCCGGCCCGGCGGTTGAGCGCATTGAGGCTTCGGCTTTAAAAACCATGGTTGTTACCGATACAATACCTTTACAGAAAAATGCCCAAGCCTGTGAAAAGGTAAAAGTACTTTCAATTGCAGCGCTGGTTGGTGAGGCTATTGCCCGCAGCCATATGGGAGATTCGGTAACTTCTCTTTTTGTATAAAAAACATACCGTTTTTACTAGTGTTTAAGGAGGAAGCATACTTGGATTTTGTAGAACTCAAAACCAATATTAGAACACAAGTCGGCAACGGCCCGGCTAGAGCCTTGCGGCGTCAGGGAAAGATACCGGCTGTACTTTACGGTTCGGATACGGAACCTATATTGCTTTCGGTTGCCGTCAATGACCTGGAACAGGTTCTGAAAAAAAGTAAGGTCGGTCAGGTTCTTTTGAACGTTGTGATTCAAAACGGCGAAACATCCACAAAGTCTGCCATGATCAAGGAATTGCAGACCCATCCGGTTTCAAGGGATTTTCTACATGTCGATTTCTATGAAATCGCCCTGGATCGCAAGATAACGGTTAAAGTTCCTATTGCTATTAAAGGCAAATCAATAGGTGTGGAAAACGGGGGCCTTTTGCAGATTGTAAGAAGAGCACTGGAGGTATCGTGCCTGCCCTTCGAGATACCTGAATCGATTGATATTGATGTTACCGACCTTGACATTGGCGATTCGATCCATGCCGGCAAGATCGCAATAGAAGGGGATATTGAATTGATGGATGACGACCATTTTACGGTCGTAACCATTCTCAGCCCGAAGATTGAAGAAGTAGAGGTCGAGGAATTGGAAGATGAAGAGGAAGCTGAAGAGCCCGGCGCGGAAGACGAGGCCGCCGCGGCACCTGATGCCGGCGATGCAGAATAGTCTTTTTCTTTTCTAAACCTGTCTTGATTGTTTGAAACATGCAACCCAAAAGAGTTCGCCTGGTCGTTGGATTGGGAAATCCAGGTGATACATACAGGCAAACCCGTCATAATGTCGGATTCATGGTTTTGGATGAGGTTGCCGATTTTTGTTCGGTTGCCCTTAAAAAAAGCAGGTCTTTTCCCAATTTGTTCTATGGACGCGGCACTATAGAGGGTGTTAACACTATCCTGGTTAAACCGCTGGCCTTTATGAATCGCAGCGGGCCGCCGGTACAAAAAATATCAAATTATTATAAGATATTATGCGAGGATGTGTTGGTAATCCACGACGACATAGACCTTGCATTTGGCAGATTAAAAATAAAAAAGAGAGGAGGCGATGGGGGACATAAAGGCGTAAGATCGTTAAGGCAAGCCTTGGGCGGCGATGAGTTTGTACGCCTGCGCATCGGCGTCGGGCGTTCTGAAAATGAGATTAGTGTTACTGATCATGTTTTGGGCCGATTTGATCCGGAAGAAAGAAAGGTGCTGGAGCAGATCAGTACCAAGGCCCGTGAGGCGGTTGTTACGATCTTATGTAAAGGTACAGAAGAAGGCATGAACAGATTCAATGACAAGAGAATTCTAATCGACAGCTAAGTTTTCAGATGGAGGAAAGAATGGAAGTTGTAATGAACAATATACCGTTGATTTGCACGCTGGTCGGTGCTGTAGGGGTACTTTTTGCGATTATTCTGGCCGGAGTAGTCAAAGGCGCGCCGGCCGGAGATGAAAAGATGCAGGAGATTGCCGCTGCTATTCAAGAGGGCGCTATCGCCTATCTTAACCGCCAGCTCAAAAGTATGAGTGTTGCCGGTATTATAATTTTTATCATCATCTATTTCACCTTGGGTCCCAAGGCTGCCATTGGATTTATGATCGGTGCCGTGGCATCATTTTCGGCAGGGTATATCGGCATGCGGGTATCGGTTATCGCCAATGTGAGAACAACGGAAGCTGCCAAAAGTGGGCTGGCGGCCGGCCTGTCCATGGCCTTCAGAGGCGGTACGGTTACAGGGATGATGGTGGCCGGTCTGGCACTGATGTCCGTGGCCGGGTTCTATGCCGCCACCCATGATATTATCGCCCTGGTGGCCTTAGGATTCGGCGGCAGTCTGATTTCGATTTTCGCACGGCTCGGCGGCGGTATCTTTACCAAGGGAGCTGATGTGGGTGCCGACCTTGTCGGCAAGCTCGAGGCCGGTATTCCTGAAGACGATCCCCGCAACCCGGCGACGATTGCCGACAATGTAGGCGACAATGTAGGCGACTGTGCCGGTATGGCGGCCGATCTTTTCGAGACCTATGCGATTACGGCCGTGGCGGCCATGCTTATCGGTTCTCTTCTGTGGCCCAAAAACCCCATGGTAATAGAATTCCCGCTGGTGCTGGGCGCGATTTCCATTATCGCTTCCATCATTGCCGTTTTCTTTGTGAGACTCGGCCGCAGTGAATACATCATGGGCGCCCTGTACAAGGGTATGTTCGGCGCTGCCATCATAGCGGGCGTTGCCTTCTATTTTGTAAGCGTAAAGCTTATGGGCGGTTTGGGTGAAATTTCCGCCATGGACATTTACTATTGTACGCTGATCGGGCTTATTCTTACGGTTGTGATTGTTATCATTACCGAATACTACACCGGTATTTACGGGCCGGTTAAATCCATTGCAACTGCATCCACGACCGGCCACGGCACAAATATAATCGCCGGTCTGGCGGTCAGCATGCAGGCCACGGCTCTGCCGATTCTGGCCATCTGCCTGGCAATTTTTATGGCATACCGCTTTGCCGGTCTTTACGGCATTGCCATGGCAGCCATGTCCATGCTTTCCATGACCGGCATGGTGATTGCCATCGATGCTTACGGGCCCATTACCGATAATGCCGGCGGAATTGCCGTAATGGCCGGCCTGGACGATAGCGTACGGGCCGTCACCGATCCGCTGGATGCGGTCGGAAATACCACCAAGGCGGTTACCAAGGGGTATGCCATTGGTTCGGCCGCTCTGGCGGCCCTGGTTCTGTTTGCAGCCTATGTACAGGAATTTGCCCTCCACGGCAAAGGGGCTGAAATTAAATTCGATCTGGCCGATGTAAATGTTATCATCGGTCTTTTTATCGGCGGCCTTTTGCCCTACCTGTTTGCTTCGGCTGCCATGAAAGCGGTCGGCGCTGCCGGCGGCGCCGTGGTTGATGAGGTCCGTCGCCAGTTCCGCGAGATTCCGGGTATTATGGAAGGTACGGCCAAACCCGATTATGCGGCTTGCGTTGACATTGTTACCAAATTTGCCTTAAGCGAAATGATCGCTCCGGCACTGCTGCCGGTAGTGGCACCAATTGTTGTCGGTTTATTGCTGGGCAAGGTCGCATTGGGCGGCATGCTCATCGGTAGTATCGTTACCGGTGTTTTTTTGGCCATTTCCATGACTACCGGCGGGGCGGCCTGGGACAACGCCAAGAAATATATTGAAGACGGCCACCTGGGCGGCAAGGGCAGCGATGCCCATAAAGCTGCCGTTACCGGTGACACCGTCGGCGATCCTTACAAGGATACCGCCGGTCCTGCCATTAACCCCATGATCAAGATATTGAATGTCGTTGCTTTGCTGATGGTACCATTTCTGTAGTAGGTTACGGCATTCACATAAAATCTGTTAAATTAAAAAAGGATTGGCGCATTATGGCGCCAATCCTTTTTTATTGATTGTTGTTTGGATGTATGCTATAAAATGATAAAGGGTTTCTTAAAATCATATAAGTTGGTGCAAAGATGAGTAAGAAAAAAGCCAAGGAACAGCCGAAACCAGCCGGCCAAAAAGTGCGGGAATTTAAAGTGGGTGATCTTGCCGTCTACCCGGCGCACGGTGTTGGCCGGATTAATGCCATTGAAACCAAGATTGTCAACGGCGAAACTCATGACTTTTATATGATGAAAATACTCGAAAACGACATGATCATTATGATTCCTACATCTAATGTGGAGCAAGTGAGATTAAGGGATATCATTGATAAAAAAGAGATACCCAAAGTGTACGAGGTCATGAAGCAAAGACGGGAATCCCCTGCCGAAACCCAGACCTGGAATCGCCGTTATCGAGAATATATGGACAAGATCAAGACCGGTTCACTTTATGATGTGGCCGAGGTTTTCAGGGATCTTTCCCTTTTAAAATTAACAAAAGATCTCTCTTTCGGCGAACGCAAACTTTTCGATACGGCCCAGCTTCTGCTGGTAATGGAACTTTCCACCGCTAGAAATACTGATGAACAGACAATTATTTCAGAGATCGAGCTACTGCTCGCACCTGAAAAAGAGCAAGGCAGCGAGAAATCCGACGACTCCGAAAATATCGATAATTCTGACAAATAACCCTCTCCTACACAAGCATGCCCAATGCAAGTGCCTTTACAATTCTGGTTGATGAGGCCAACTCAGGCCGGCGCCTTGATTTGTTTGTTGCCTCCCGCATTGCTGCTTGCAGCCGCGCTGTTGCCACCGGTCTGATCCGCAATGGAGCCATAAGGGTACAGGGAGTGGTTAAGAAGCCAGGCTATCGGGTGAGGCCAGGGGATGCTATTAGTGGACGCATACCGCCGCCTGTGCCGGTGGATCTGGTACCTGAGCCGCTTGATATCAATATTCTTTTCGAAGACAAGCACCTTATCGTGGTTAATAAGCCGCCGGATCTTGTCGTCCATCCTGCGCCGGGGCACGCGACCGGCACTTTAGTCCATGGACTTCTTTATCACTGTCCGGATCTTGAAGGGATTGGCGGTGAGCTCAGGCCGGGGATTGTGCACCGGCTTGACAAGGACACCTCCGGAGTTCTGGTCGTTGCCAAAAACGCTGTTGCCCATCAGCACCTGGCCAGGCAATTCAAGTCAAGAAAGATTAAAAAGGACTACCTGGCGCTTGTTCATGGTGAAATGCAAGCGGAATCAGGCACAATTTCTTTGCCCGTGGGGCGCCATCCAACAGACAGAAAGCGGATGTCGACCGCAAGTCGCAAAAGCCGCGGAGCCGAAACTTCGTGGCAGGTCAGGAAGCGGCTCTGGGGTGCAACGTTGATTGATCTCAAGTTGAAAACCGGACGCACTCACCAGATCAGGGTTCATTGCACCGCCATGGGCCATCCGATTGTTGGTGATACCGTATACGGTGGCCGCAGGACGCGGAAAACCATTGCAAAAGGCAACGGCTTGTCAGACATTTTTGCTGCTGTCACCAGACAGATGCTGCATGCCCGTCGCCTGGAATTTGTCCATCCGGCAACAGAAACAACCGTTACATTTGAAGCGCCTGTTCCACGAGACATGCAAGAACTGATAAGAGCCTTGCGCCTGCAGAAACAGAGCCCGCCTAACCCGGACAATTCATAACTTAAACTTGCGATTCACCTTGAAGTTAGCATTTTTTTATTATATCCTTATATTACTCCAATAGGGCGAGGGTCCTAGGTTCTTCTCAACTGTCGATAAAGGAGATACCGCTTTGAAAGACTTAATCACACGCATAGCACAGGCATTGGTTGACCATCCGGAGCAAATAGTAGTTACGGAAGTAGAGGGTTCTCAGATTTCGGTAATCGAACTTAAAGTGGCTAAAGAGGATATTGGGAAGATAATCGGCAAGCAGGGCCGGACTGCGCGAGCCATACGGACCATATTAGGCGCTGCTTCTGCCAAGGTAAAAAACCGCGCTGTTCTGGAAATTATAGGATAGTGCAATAGTTTTCCTAGAGGGTGTGCTCATGTCTGCCGCGCATTTATGATTTCTTGCAAGCTCTCTTTTTGTGCCTCTATGAAGAAGTATTTTTGCTTTTTGCTGGCTATGCTATTATTGCTTGATGGGTGCGTATCATCAAATATCGAAGACCCTTCTATTTTGAAAGCAGAAGGGTTTAAGCAATATACAAAGCCTGAGATATATATAGAAAATTCTCTTATTTCTCAACCAGAAAGCGGAAAAAAATATACAGATTCTGAAAATAGTTCCAGTCGATCTGAAAATTATCAGTCAGAGCCGGCCGGGGCCCAAGATGCAAAGCCCGGTTTTGAATGGGTTGCCGGGCCGGACAGAGATACAACTTGGGATGAGGCCCGGTCTTGGGTACAAAGCCTTACAATTAATGGCAGCGGCTGGCGCATGCCAACCATGGAGGAACTGAAAACTCTTTATCAGCAAGGCGACATAACTGTTTTAGCAAATACAACTGGGAGCTGGGTCTGGTCCGGGGAAACTAAAGGATCTTTGGCGTGGCTCTTCAGCTTAAGCTATGGTCTTGATAAATGGACCAAGCGCAGTTACGCTATGAGAAATCGGGGTTTTGCCGTACGTTCCAGGAAATGATGATTGAAGCTAAAGACTCCATGGGAGAGAATCTATGAAAACATGCCCTGCTTGTGCGGGTGAAATAAAAAAAGAGGCCCTTAAATGCCCTTTTTGCGACGAGTTTTTAAATAAATCCGATCAACCCAAAACAAAATGGTATTTTTCTACCGCAATTGTTGTGATTGCGTTCCTCTCCTTTGGTCCATTTGCTTTGCCGCTGGTATGGTTGCATCCGCGTTATAAAAAAGTTACTAAGTTTGTGGTCTCGTTTATAGTTATTGCACTTACTGTTTGGTCTTATTTTATTATGAAAGACCTGTACCTACGGTTTCGGGATCAAGCCAAAGCGCTGGGGCTCTTCTAAAAAAAAGAGCGCTAAGGTCTCACAACGCTTTGCGCTCAGGGATGCCCTTTGTCCTTTAGTTTCACGAGTTGTCCGGATCGTAACAGTAAATGCAGCAGTTCAGGCAGCGGTTGGACTCATAAATAGCATCTTCTTCAGTGATAACAAGGTCAGCTTCCGCAAATGATTTTGTGCGTTCATCCACAGGGAGTTCGGGCATCGGTGTGCGCTTCTTTTTAACGATCCCCGGCACTGAATCAAAAATCGATTCCTGTATATTATTTTTAAACAGCGTTTTTTCAGGCGGCGTGAGATCCTCGCCGGTCAGGTACATGTGAATCGAGCGGGCGGCCCGCCGGCCTCCGCCGATAGCGGATACAACCAGATCAGCGCCGGTGGCAGAGTCACCGCCGGTAAAAATATACGGTATACTGGATTGCAGTGCTATCTCATCTTCGGAATCGATGGTATTCCAGCGTGTAATCTTCAGATCTTGGTCGAGCATTTTGTTTTCTTTCTTGAAAAACACATCCGGACCTTGACCGATGGCCGTAATCAGCATGTCGATTTCGAGGACAGTTTCGGAGCCTTCTATGGGGACCGGTCGGCGCCGGCCGCTGGCATCCGGTTCACCAAGCTTCATCTTCAGGTATTCCAGTTCAATAACATTGCCGTCCTCATCACCGATGACTTTTGTCGGGGCCGCTAAAAAGACAAAATTGATGCCTTCATGTTCGGCGGCGACGATTTCAACTTCGTTGGCCGGCATTTCTTTGCGGGTACGGCGGTAGACGATCGACACCTCGTCAGCACCCAGGCGCATCAGGGTACGAACACAGTCAATGGCCGTGTTGCCGCCGCCGATGACCACGCATTTTTGGCCGACAAAGGGCCGTTCTTCATCAGGTGTTTCCTGCTGCCATTCGGCAAAGTTGGTTAAAAAACTAATGCCTGTATAACAGCCTTTAAGATTTTCACCTTCAACCCCCAGAGTGTAATCCTTCCAGGCACCGATACCTAAAAATACAGCGTCAAATCCGGAGGCGATCAATGACCCAACGTCAAAGTCGCGGCCGAGCTTTACGTTGGCCTTGTGTTCGACCCCCAGATCCAGAATTCCCTGGATTTCCCAGGCCAGCACCTCTTTGGGCAGCCGGTATTCCGGGATGCCGTATCGAATCATGCCGCCAAGCTTGGGATTGTCGTCAAAGATGGTGACATCGTGTCCGAGACGACGCAGGAAAAAGGCACAGCTCAATCCGGCCGGGCCGCCGCCGATAACAGCCGCTTTCTTGCCGGTAGAGGGGGCCACGGATATTGGCAGGTGCGCGCCTGAATTCATTTCATGGTCGGCCACAAAGCGTTTGAGCTGATTGATGGAGACGGCCTGGTCTTCAAGGCCCCGGCGGCATTTGACTTCACACGGATGGGGGCAGACCCGGCCGCAGGACAGCAGCAGCGGATTACGCTCGCGGATGGTGTTGACGGCGCCTTCGTAGTCGCCGTGTTTGATCTGCATAATATATTTGGGGATGTCGATTTCGGCCGGACAGGTTTGCTGACAAGGGGCGATGCGGTCGTCAAACTGATTGAGATGGAGCAGCTTTTGGGACATGGTCTTGATTTCCATGATATCTTTGGGGCAGACTTTTTGACAGGCGCCGCATCCCACACAGTTGAGTTCGTTTACAACCGGATATCCGTGCGGGCCGATTTTAAGGGCATCAAAGGCACAGGCCCTGACACAATCGCCTAAGCCCAGGCATCCGATGGGGCATTCCTTCTGGCCGCCGTAAAGAGAGACAAGGGCCTGGCAACTGTTGATTCCCATATAATGGAATTTGTTGTGCGCACGCTCGCCGCCATCACATGTATTGTAAGAAAGCAGCGCTTCAGCGGTACCCGGATCGACCCCCATAACGCCGGCTATATTATGTGACGATTCAGGGCCGGCAATAATGCAGACGCTGGGCAGGGCTTCACCGGCAACCACGGCAACCGCTGCGGCTGAACATCCGGCATAGCCGCAACCGCCGCAATTTGCGAGTGCTGTGAATCCTTCCACTTCTGCAATGCGGGGATCCTCGTAAACATAAAAAACTTTGGAAGCAATACTCAGTATGCCTCCGCAGGTTGCTCCCAGGCCCAACATAAATAAAACGGCTGCTAACACCATATCCTCCTTTAGACCATGCCTTTGAAAGCAAAAAATGCAAGTGAAATTATTCCGGCCGTAATCAGTCCGATGGATGAATCCTCAAGCGGTTTGGGGACTCTGGCCAAAAGGATGCGTTCCCGCACCCCGGCAAAAAGGATCAGGGCCAGACCGAAACCGACGGCATAGGCAAACGATGCGACCAAAGCTTGCATGAAAGTATATTCCGCACTGATATTGAGAAGTGCAATGCCCATGATGGCACAATTGGTCGTGATCAGGGGCAGAAAAATGCCAAGTCCGGCATAAAGCCCGGGGATACTCTTTTTTAAAAACAGCTCTACAAACTGCACCAGAGATGCAATCACGAGGATAAACGCCACCGTTCTGAGGTACTCGAGACCAAACGGTTTTAGAATCCATGTTTCCGTAATCCACGTGATAATGCCCGCAAGTACAGTGACGAAAATAACGGCCATGGACATGCCGATGGCGGTTTCCATTTTCTTTGATGTGCCTAAAAAAGGGCAGTTACCCAGGTACTGGGCCAGCAGAATATTGTTTGTGAAAATACAGCTGATTGCAAGAACTATAAAATCGCTCATCTAACTTCTCCTTATCAGTCTCCAACCAGGTTCATGAGGCAAAGCAGAAGCCCCAGGCTGACAAATGCGCCGGGGGCTTCGACCATGAATGTAAAAGGCTGGAAGGAAGGTCCAAATATTTCTTGCAGGCCGATAACGGAAGTGGTTGTCGTCCAAATGGTTAAATTGTTGGCACCGAGCAATTCACGTACAGCACCGAGGGCCGCTAAAGAAAGGGTAAAGCCGACACCCATACCCAGACCATCCGCCAATGAGAGCATAACACCATTTTTGTAGGCAAAGGCCTCGGCGCGACCCAAAATGACACAGTTGACGACAATCAGAGGGATAAATATACCCAAAGACAGAAACAGCGGATAAGTATAAGCCTGCATCAGCAGTTCCGCCACGGTAACAAACGCCGCAATAATGATAATGAAACAGGCTATTCTTACCTGGTGTGGAATGATATTGCGCAATGCTGAAACCAGAATATTGGAACACACCAGCACAAAGGCTGTCGCAACCCCCATTCCGATCCCGTTTTCCACTGTTTTGGTTACAGCCAGGGTAGGGCAGAGGCCCAGGACAAGCCGAAGCGGCGGTACTTCTTTCCACAGACCTTTGACAAATTCATGGGTGAGCGTTTTTGTCATCTTGTTCTCCCTACTGGTTGAATTCCTTTAATTTTTCTACAAGCTGGGGTTTAAGTTTCCGGTATATATTGCCGGCACCGGTGGCGGCTACACAAACCGCCCGTGAGGTAATGGTGGCGCCGCTCAGGGCGTTGACCTTGCCGCCGTCCTTGGTAATTTTCAGCGCTTCTTTGATGGACAAGCCTTTAAATTGAGACGTAAAATCGGGATTAGTCTTTGCTGTGGCCCCTAATCCGGGAGTTTCCATATGGGTGGTCACACCGACGCCGACAATCGTGTCGTCTTCAATATTGACGCCGACCATCAGGCCGACATCGCCGCCGTATCCTTTCCCGTAGCTTTCAAATGCCACGGTGTTGGCTTTGCCGTCAAATTTGCCCACAAAGAATTTTCTTTCCGTATCGCCGTCTTTGATGGTGAAGCGATCGGCAATGGGATCATTGGATGCGCCTTTTAGAATTATTTTTATCGCAGGGCCTTTGACAAATTTGAGCTGCTGCACTTCGATGCGGGCAGCGGTTGCATTCTTGAGGCTGGCAAGCACGCCGCCCGAGAAGGTGCTTAAGACTGTTAAAACAACGACCATTGTTATCATTTCACGCATGTTACACAACCTTTCCCAGCGCTTTTGGCCTGATGTTGTCACAAATCGGATTGACAAGATTCATAAGCAGGAGCGCAAAAACCACACCGTCAACGTAGAAGCCGATGTTTCTTATCAGCACGGTCATTATCCCCGCAGCGGCACCGTAAATCAGCATGGGGATAAAGTTGACCGGAGATGATGAATTTTCGGGCGCCAGAAAAAAAGCGCCGATTAGCGTGTAGCCGGTAAATAGATGAAAAAATGGCCCGGCATACAGCTCGGAATTGCTGATATTAAACAGAAGGGCGGTGATAAAGACACCCGCTAAAAAAGAGACCGAAATTTCCCAGCGGATAAACCCGCGGGCAATCAGATAGATGCCACCGAAGATAAGGCCCAATCCAAAGGTTGCTCCGATGCCTCCGGACTGCTTTCCCAGCAGCAGACCTGCTGTGCTGAAGGCTTCAACACCCGCTGTACCCAGATGTTTGGCAGCGGCCAGCGGATAGACCATGGCAAAGCCAAAGTCGTAATTCACCAGAACTTCGTTAAAATCAAAAAAGTTTTTCCAGGACAGCATCAGTATTGCTAAACTGAGCAGGACCGGGTTGAAAGGGTTGCTGCCGATGCCGCCATATATATGTATTCCGATAACCACCGCAACAAAAGTTCCAGTTATCACCAGCCACCAGGGAGCTGATGCCGGCAAGAGCGTAGCAAAAAGGAAGCCGATAAGGGCAGCGTTTCCATCGCCGATGCTGGTGGTCCGTTTTGCCACCTTGTTAAACAGCAGTTCCCAAATAATAGCAGATGAAATGGAAAGTGTTACAACGGCGACCGCAGGCATCCCATAGTGAAAGAAGCCAAATAACACCGCCGGCAGTGCCGCCAGCATTGTATGATAATTTCGAATGGATATTGTGCTCCCGATGTGACAGAAAGGAGCGTGTGAAACGATCAGATTTTCGTGATTATGCATCCATTGCCTCCGCTGCATGCATCCGGCCGAGTTCATATTTTGCCAGCTTGATATAGTGAAAAACCGGCATTTTTGATACACAGACAAAGCTGCAAAGACCACATTCGATGCAGGAATACAGGTCGTATTGATCGGCGGCCTCCTCATAATGTCCGGCTTCGAGCAAACGGACCAGCATGTTAATCGGAATATTGGCCGGGCATATCCTGATGCAGTCACCGCAGTTTATACAGGGATAATCTGAAACCAGGGCGACGCTTTCGCTATCCTGAACAATAATGGCGTCGGTATCCGCCTGAACCGGGTAATCTTCTGAATAGACGGCAGAGCCGGTCAGGGGTCCGCCCAGAATCAGGCGTTCTTTGGCATGCAAGGTCACGTCATAAGCTTTCAGAATTTCGCTGATCGGTGTTCCGATTCTGACTGATATCATTGACTTATCCCTGTTTTTATTAACAAATGTTAATATTTTGGTAACGGGAATGCGGCTTTCTTCAAAGGCTTTGCCAAACGCTGCAACTGCTTCGGCGCTCAAAAAGCAGACCCCCAGCTCTTCACAACTTTTGCCGGCAGGGACTACCTGGTCCAACAAACTTTGCATCATAAGATGCGGGAGTGTGGCCGGATATTCAGAAGCGACAACTCTGACCTGGGTTCCGCCGGCGATCGCTTCTTGCATGAGATGCCGGGGTACGGCCATTAAGATGTTGTCAACCCCGGTTATTTGCTTTAAAATTTCGATTCCGCTTTTAATGGCCTTGATATGCGTTTTTACAGCATACTGGTTGGTTGTTATAAGTAGATCGCGGTCGACGCCGCAGATTATAATGGTATGAATCGGTGCGTCCGTCTCTGAAAAGGCTTTGAAAGAAGGGCTGCCCGGCATGCCGCACAGAAAATTTCTGGCAGTATCGAGAGTTGGGTTGGCGGCCAGCTCAGCAAACTGATGGTCGAATTCTTCGTTTTCATCAACATCGATTGATATGGCCGTATAAGACTTGCCGTAGTCACCTTCAAATGTGGAAATCGATGAGATAGTGCCGGTCACCGAAGCAATTACATAGGTATCCGGGTCTGTGGAATAAGAAAGTTTCTGGCCGGTTTTGACTTTATCCCCGATATTAAACAGGATCGAATCGTTACGGATATGGGATTTTTCCAATAGAAGCGTGACCTTTTTAGATGCCGGAATTAAACGGGGTTCCGGCTGTTCCGCATCAAGGACTTCATACTCAATCCGGGGTTTTGCCAAACCGATAAAAGATTGTTTTATCATCGTTTAACCTTTTTTCAATTCAAGTAAAACGGCATAATAAAAACCGTCGCCTGTAATTGCAGGCGGAGGGCTTACAAGATGTGGCACCAGACACATCTCTCCTCTACAGGGCCGATTTCAATCTCCAGATGGCAGTTTTCACATTGATCGTGAAAGGCATCAGTTCTTTCAGTAACTACTATATCTTCATCGAGATCTTCTTCATCATGGCATTCCATACAAGGTTCAGGATAGGCTAGTTCTTTTGGTTTGTACGGGTGACAGTCGGCGCAAAGCTGAACCACAGGCTCCTTTTCTTCATCTAAAACCGCTGATCCCTCAAACACATAATGATGATGGCAATCTTGGCAGGCAAGGGCCCTACCTGTGACGGCAACATGTGCCTTGTGGTCAAATAAGGATTTGCCTGCAACCGATTGGTACATTATCCGTAATGGTTCATCCGGTGTTTTGGCAGGAAAGGCGGCAAAGCTTAAAATACCCACAATCAACAGGACCATAGCCAGGCTGTGAGCCAGTTTCAGTTCTTTTTGTGGACCCATTTTTACACATTCCTTTCAACATCAAGCTATTGCCGGGTAGGCCTAAAAACCAAGGAGAACGGGTATCACAATGCCCAAAAGCTTTCAAGTCCTTTTTGTCCTGAAAGGAAAAAAGCTCAAAAAGTTGTCGAAAATTAAGGGGCAAACTAACAGAGCAGGATATCAGTCGGGCTGGCATTTTAAAATGAAAGTTTTGGCGATATTTGAGGAATAAACAATAATCTGCTTCATGAGATCCATCAGTTCCATATGTACTTCATGGGTTTGGATGGACTCCTTGCGATCATGGCGGATCCGTTCCAGATGCTTTATGCGGTATTGGGCTTCCAGATCCAGGTATTTACTTTCCTTGGCCATAATGTCGCGCGCCTTTTCCAGGTCTCTTTCAGCAAAAGCTTGCTGCAGATGGTCGATTTGCCGGCATACCTTTTGATGATAAATCATCAATTCTTCTTTGCCTTCAATCGAAAAGTCAGTATCAAGCTCTTTCTTTTTAGCGATAAGCGGCATCATGTTTCTATGGATAAGATCGCCAATACTCTCTATGTCGTTAGCGATTGAAATCATTCCATAAATTTCGGAGGTCTGGTCTTCCGACACACCCTGCCGGACAATTTTAACGAGATACTCACCAACTTTCTCATCCAGAAAATCGATTTTTTCTTCGCGCATTGTAATAACCCCCGAAGAAGAAGCTGAAGATACTTGTTAGGGCCGCGGCAGAGATCAAAAAAGTTGCTGGTTTGTACATGGGTACCTCCGGCAGGATGAGTGAACTGAAAATATTAATTGAACTGCACAGCGAGCGCTAACCCCGCAGCTTGTCGAAGCGAAGCCCAGATCCCGCCTAACGGGGTTGCAGCGTAGCGGAAATCCCGCTTTGCAGGGCGGCAGGGAGCTTCAAAATAATGAAAAAATCGAATATTAGAGCTATAGCTCTCCCGGCTTGCTTGCAAGGATTCTATCAATTTCATTTTGATCTTTAATGTCAGGATTATCCAGGCCCACAGCCGACATACAAATGTCAATCC
>NZ_JAZFTO010000042.1:0-2904 GCF_036446775.1 Candidatus Desulfatibia sp. | reverse complement strand
TTGCTTCATCCCGTGGGAGTAGTTTTCCACAAGCTCGTCCTGCCATTCGGTAAGTGAAAACAGCTCAAGAAACTTCCGCCTTTCATCCAGGGCCTCTTCTCTTTTCATGCCGTAAAGGTCCAGCATGAAATCGAGGAACTCGTTGCCGGTAAGCTTTTCGTAAATAAAGGGATTGTCCGGAATGAAGCCTATAACGCTTTTGGCTTTTTCGGGCTCTTTTTGTATATCGTGCCCGTCGATAAAAACCCTTCCGCTGGTTGGTATTAAAAGGCCGGCCAGCATCTTTATCGTCGTTGTTTTGCCCGCGCCGTTCGGCCCCAGAAAACCGAAACATTCCCCCGGCGCAACCTTTAAGTTTAGGCTTTTAACCGCCTCCACATTCCCGTAGTTTTTTCTCGCGTTCTCAAAAACAATCATCCGAACAATTTTATACCAATTGCCGGAAAAGTTGAATCACGCGGAGTACCGGGTGGTGGGTCGGTTTGAAATGCCCACCTTCCCCCCGACTTCTTACACAACGGGAAAGATTGGGAATGAAGATTATATCTGTCACTCTGATTATCTCCATGACGGAAAGAAGGTCAATTCCGTACTCCTAAGTAATATTCTAATGCCACGTCTCCCGGTTGAGGGGTATTGACATTTACTTTTGAATGATGTACAAATACTTTAGAATAAAATTCATTGGAATATGGAGTGCATATTCCAATAGATGCTATTATCGATGGGTGGGTTTTGGTTTGAGGCGGCTGGAGAAGAATTGTTGACACCATTATTGGACGTGATATGAAAAAAATCGTTTTCGCTCTTCTTTTATATGCGTTTTTATCCACAACGGCTGGAGCAACGCCCTCTTCCCTTATCAGAATCCCCTCCGTTGACGTACAGCCTTACGGGACGGTGCATCTTGGAATTGATATTAATACGGCAATGTACAAACCGAGAGGTGCGGATAGCACCGGCAATGCGAACGTGGCCGACGACTACGAGGAACCTACCGATTTCGGCCTTACATTCGGGATGCTGGATACCGGAATATTTCAAGTGGAATTCGGGTTTGACATCAGAGAACCCACCGATGAACCGGTGTATGTTAATTTCAAAGTGGCAATACCGGAGGGCGCAATTGCGAATCAGATGCCGGGCTTTGCGATTGGGGGTTACAGCTTTGGCACCGATGTGGATACGAACTACAACATATTCTACATAGAGACAGCAAAAACATTCTCTTTTATGGGGCGCTTTACCTTCGGTTATTTCGGTGGAAACACTGAACATCTAAGGAACATAAACGACGAAGCGGACCATCACGGAATGCTCTTCGGTTTCGACAGGAGACTGCCGGAAGTTAACGAAAGGCTGTGGTTCGGCATCGACTACCAACAGACTTTCAGCGAGTACGGGGCGTGGTCTTTAGGCGTTTCATGGGCGTTTTCGGAAAACGCCGCCCTGGTCATCGGATTCATCCGCTACAACGACGAAAGAATGAACAGAGACAAAATGACCTGGCAGATAGATTTCGACTTTTAGCTTGTCCCTTTTTCAAATACCGGCAAAGCCGGCCAATATTAATGCCCGATAAAAAAACTATCGAGATATTCTGCGACGGAAGTTGTCTTGGAAATCCCGGCCCGGGAGGCTGGGGAGCGATTATTCGTGACGAAAAAGGCGACAGGGAGATGTCGGGAGGAAAGAAAAACACCACCAACAATGTAATGGAACTCACCGCCCCCCTGGAATCGCTCAAAACGGTGGCGCCAAAATCCAGGATAAGAATCACAAGCGATTCCCAATACTTAACAAAGGGCATGACGGAATGGATAGATTCATGGATAAGAAATGGATGGAAGACCTCCGCAAAAAAACCCGTGAAAAACCGGAAACTGTGGGAAGAACTCCATTCGATTGCAGGCCGGTACGAAATTGAATGGATATGGATCAGGGGCCATGCCGGCCACCCGGAAAACGAACGTTGCGACGCGCTTGCACTGGCGGCGGCCGAAAAACAAAGATAACCGCGGCAAAAGAGTTCATCACGAATAGCCCATTTGGCAGCCTCTATCCGGACCCCCTTCTTTAATTTCCCGCCTAAGCGGAAGATAATACTTTAGGAATTATTAAGATGGCGCATCATGGCCGCTAAATGTGCTATCATCTCATGTTTATATGAGGAAAAACGGATGAGAATATACGAACTTGCCAAGAAAATAGGGGCGGAAAGTGCGGACATAATCGCCGAGCTCAAAACGATGGGTATAAAGGGCAAAACGGCCTCCTCCACGGTGGACGCAAAGGCGGTAACGGCCATTACCGGAAAACTCGCCGGAAAACCCGCCGGAAAACTCGATGCAAAGGCCAAAACCGCGCCGTCCAAGAAGACCGCAAAAACCAAAAAATCCGCCAAAACCGCCCCGACAGAGGCAAAGAAGAAGAAAGCAAAAGCGGCCCCTGCGGTAAAGGAAACGGTAAAGACTGAAAAAACCGAGACCGTCCCGGAAGAAAAGGAAAAGGAAAAAGAAAAAAAGATAGAAGAGCTCAAAAGGGCCGAAGAGGAAGAACGAAAGAAAAAGAAAGAAGAAGAGCTTAAAAAAGAGGAAGAAGAGGCAAAACAAAAGAAAAAGGAAGAACAGGAGCTTCAAAAGCTTATCGAAGAGGAAGATCGCGAAAAAAAGGAAGAAGAGGAAGATCGCGAAAAAAAGGAAGAGGAAAGTAAAAAGCTGGCAATTGACGACGCAATAACCGTAAAGGATTTTGCCGAAAATTTAAACGCCCCCGTAGCCGAAATCATCAAAAGGCTCTTCGTAAAGGGAACTGCCGTTACCGTTAACCAGATTCTGGGCGTAAAGCTGGCAACCGATCTTGCAAATGAGATGGGTTATACGGTAACGGTGCAAGAGGCCGTCC
>NZ_JAZFTO010000041.1:0-15951 GCF_036446775.1 Candidatus Desulfatibia sp. | reverse complement strand
TGTTCGGTTTTGGAAAGCCGGATGAGAAAGGTGTGTGGCGGGGTCTTGATGTGGACACGGCGCGTGCCATTGCCGCGGCCGTATTTGGCGATGCAAACAAGGTCAAATTTACTCCTTTGACAGCTAAAACACGTTTTACGGCTTTACAGTCCGGTGAAATTGATGTGTTGACCCGTAATTGTACCCAGACCCTGGGGCGTGACACCGCTTTGGGTTTGGATTTTGCCCAGGTAAACTATTACGACGGTCAGGGCTTTCTTGTCCCCAAGAAGCTGGGTATTAAAAGCGCCAAGGAGCTGGATGGCGCGACAGTATGTGTTCTGCCGGGAACAACTACCGAGATGAATGTGGCGGATTATTTCCGTACAGAGGGCATGAAAATGAAACCGGTTGTGATTGAAAGCACGGCTGAACTTGCCAAAGCCTTTTTTGCCGGGCGCTGTGACGTCTTAACTTCGGACGCTTCTCAATTGGCCGGGACCAGGGCCGTAGCTCCCAACCCCGAGGCGTATGTTATTTTGCCGGAGATTATTTCCAAGGAACCTCTGGCCCCTGTGGTGCGCCATGGAGACAACCAGTGGAAAGATATTGTCAATTATACGGTGCTTGCCCTGATCAATGCCGAGGAATTGGGCATTACATCCAAAAACGTGGACAAAATGCTCAAAAGTAAAAACCCGAAGGTCCAGCGCTTTCTGGGAGTGAGCGCCGGAAACGGCAAGGCTCTCGGGCTTGATGAAAAATATGCCTACAATATCATCAAGCAGGTAGGTAACTATGGCGAGATATTTGAGCGCAATGTGGGAGTTAACACGCCGTTAGGTATTGAGCGCGGTCTGAACGCTCTGTGGACCAACGGCGGTTTGATGTATTCTCCGCCATTTAAATAATTGGCGGTTTCGTAAAAAGCAGAAATTTTCATGCAGTTTTAGTATAACCCTAATCGAGCGAAACGCTCGATGTCCGTTGTCCGTAGCCTGTTGTCCGTAGCTAATTTAGAATAAAATCGTGTTACGATTTTATCTTTTATTTGAATTCATCCCGCGCAGCTAGCAGCGGGGAATTCAAATTTAAAGTCTTGATTTATAAATCTTCAGCCAAAGCGTTATCATAACGCCGGAAAAACCGAGTTAGATTTACAACTGACAACGGACAACAAACAACTGACACATTGAGTTTTAACTCAATTAGGGTATAAGGTTTGTAAAACGAGCTGTTAAGCTGATCTAGGGTAAGCTGATTGGCTTAGCAGCTTATATTTTGGGAATAGGGATGGGAAAGGGCGATATTGATTCTATAGATAAAACCATGCCGGCAACGGTGCCATTTTTCAGCGATCCTGCCAAGCGTTCAATTCTGTTTCAGTTGGTCGCTATGCTCATAATAGGGCTGCTGGGGTATTACCTGCTCACAAATACCATGGCAAATCTTGAAAGGCAGGCAATTGCAACCGGCCTCGGCTTTCTTGAAAAGGAATCCTCGTTTGAAATCGGCGAATCACTGATATCCTACTCGGCCGCCGATACATATGGCCGCGCTCTTCTGGTGGGAGTTTTAAATACCTTAATCGTTTCATTTATCGGGGTCGTTCTTACCGTTATATTAGGTACTTTTATCGGTGTGGCCCGTCTGTCTACAAACTGGCTGGTATCAAGACTGGCGGCCGTCTATATAGAGGTTTTCCAGGATATACCGGTGCTGTTGCAGCTCTTTTTCTGGTACGCCCTTTTTTATAAACTCCTGCCATCTCCGCGACAGGCTTTAAATCCGGCCGCCGCTATCTTTATTAGTAACCGCGGACTGGTTTTTCCGGTCCCCGCGTCGCATCCGGCTCACAAATACATGGCCGCGGCGTTTTTAGGCGGTTGTCTCTGCGTTTATCTGCTGCGTCGATGGGCCAGAAAACGGCAGGCAAGAACCGGAAAGGTTTTTCCTGTCTTTAGTGTCTCTGTTGGAATTCTTGCGGGGTTTCCGGTGATTGTCTGGTGGCTGGCCGGCACACCAGCGGCCATGGATGTTCCGGCACTTGTGGGGTTTAATTTCGAAGGCGGGGTTAATATAAGTCCGGAGTTCGGTGCGCTGCTGCTGGGTTTAGTTCTTTATACGGCGGCATTTGTGGCCGAAGTTGTCCGTGCCGGTATACAGTCGGTAAGTCACGGCCAAACCGAAGCCGCCATGTCATTAGGCCTCAAACCCGGACAAGTTCTGAATCTTGTAATATTACCTCAGGCTTTGCGGGTCATCATACCACCACTTACCAGCCAGATGTTGAACCTGACAAAAAACAGTTCTCTGGCGGTGGCCATCGGGTATCCTGATTTTGTTTCCGTGGCCGGGACGACGATCAACCAGACCGGACAGGCAATGGAAGGTATCGCCATGATGATGGTGGTGTATCTTTTTTTAAGCCTGACGACATCGGCTTTTATGAACTGGTATAATAAGAAAACGGCGCTTGTCGAGAGATAAATAAAAACGCTTATGCGATTATATTTAGTCCTGAAAAACCTGGATCTCTGGGCCTCCGGCTCGTAGAGCCTACGCCTCGGAGAGCCAGATCAGAGACATCTGGCTCTGCCTTGGAGTTTTGTGTCTAAAATCACAAATTTCAAGCACCAAACATTAAATAAATAACAAATCACAAGCACCAAATTTCAAATAAATCACAAATTCCAAGTCACAAATTCCAAGTCTCAAATTCCAAACAAGGGCTAAAACTGGTTTTTTATTCTTTTGTTTGTTATTTGTTTTTTCGGTCATTGGAATTTATTTGTTATTTGTATTTTGTTATTTGGGATTTCCCCTTTTGGTCATTGTTATTTGTTTGATATTTGATATTTGGAATTTAATTTACTCATTAAGATTATGGAAACATGACTGAAGCTCTAATAGAACAGGCCGAGGAGACCATAAAACCACCGTTGACCAGTGTGGGTGTAATTGGATGGATAAAAACCAATCTGTTCAACAGCTGGTTTAATTCTTTGCTTACGGTTGTTACCCTCTCTTTTTTATTAAAAATTATCCCTGCATTCATTCGCTGGGCGTTCATTGACAGTTTGTGGATCTCCACCGGGGCGGAATGCCACGCGGCCGGCGGTGCCTGCTGGTCTATTATTCCTGCCAACATACGCTTCATTCTCTTTGGTTTCTTCCCTTATGATTTACAGTGGCGCCCTTTGGTAGCCATGATTTTATTGGTAAGCCTTCTTTATTACAGCCAAAATCGGAACCACTGGAAAAAATCACTGGCTTATTTGTGGATTTTGGGCCTATTTATTATGGGTCTGCTCATGAAGGGGGGGCTATTCGGCCTGACTTCTGTTGAAAGCACTAGTTGGGGAGGGTTGCCTCTTACGCTCATTCTTTCTGTTTTCGGACTCACGGCCGCTTATCCTCTCGGTGTTGTTCTGGCGCTGGGGCGCCAATCGAAGATGCCTGCAATAAAGATAATTTGTATTGGATATATCGAACTAATCCGCGGAGTGCCATTGATTACTCTGCTCTTTATGTCCTCGGTTGTCTTTCCCCTGTTTTTACCCGAAGGTATAACAGTCAATAAGATTCTTAGGGCGCAGGTGGCTATCATTTTATTTACGGCGGCCTATATTGCCGAAGTTGTGCGCGGGGGATTGCAGGGGATATCACTCGGGCAGTATGAGGCGGCTGAGTCTCTGGGGTTGAATTATTACCAGACTATGCGGCTGGTCATTTTACCCCAGGCCCTGAAAATCGTAATCCCGCCCACGGTCAGTATTCTTATCTCCGCTTTCAAGGATACATCCCTGGTGGTGATTATTGCATTGTATGACCTGCTGAAGACGACACAATCGGTCCTCTCTGATCCCCAATGGATGGGGTTTTCCACCGAAGCTTATATTTTTATTGCTTTGATTTATTTTGTGTGTTGTTTTTCCATGTCAAACTACAGCCGTCGTCTGGAAAAGGAACTGCATACGGGTCATTAATCTGGATGCTGGATGCTGGATGCTGGATACTTGATGCTGGGTACTTGATGCTGGGTGCTGGGTGCTGGATGCTTGATGGATAAATTTGTAAAAAGTGAAACGTAAAATGTAAAACGGCTACATTTAGTACATTAAGAGGCAATATTACACAACTTATAGACTTTTCACGTTTAACTTTTTACTTTTTACGGAACTATCAAACTTGATACTATGAACGAAGAACAAATTGAAAAACCCGCTACCGTGGATGATGACGACATTATCATCGAAATCATAAATATGCACAAGTGGTTCGGTGATTTCCATGTATTAAAAGATATAAATCTTATTGTGCGGAAACAGGAGCGGATCGTTGTCTGCGGTCCTTCAGGATCAGGCAAATCCACGCTGATCCGCTGCATTAACCGTCTGGAAGAACATCAACGCGGCCGGATTATAGTCGACGGTATTGAACTGACCGATAACATCAAGAATATCGAGAAAATTCGCACCGAAGTCGGCATAGTTTTTCAGCACTTCAACCTCTTCCCTCATCTTACCATTATAGAAAACCTGGCCCTGGGTCCCATATGGGTCCGTAAGGTTCCTAAAAAAGAAGCCGAAGAAACCGCCATGTATTTTCTGGAAAAGGTGCATATCCCCGAGCAGGCCCAAAAATATCCGGGACAGCTTTCAGGGGGGCAGCAGCAGCGTGTCGCCATTGCCCGCAGCCTCTGCATGCATCCGAAAGTGATGCTCTTTGATGAACCCACTTCGGCTCTTGATCCGGAAATGATCAAAGAGGTGCTGGACGTTATGATCGAACTGGCACGCGAAGGCATGACCATGATCGTGGTTTCTCACGAGATGGGTTTTGCCAAAAGTGTGGCCCACAAGGTACTTTTTATGGACTACGGTCAAATTGTCGAACAGAATTCGCCGGAAGAATTTTTTGAAAATCCCCAGCACGAGCGGACCAAACTGTTTCTCAGCCAGATCTTACACTAACCTTTTTTATAATAGGATTTAAGTTTTACTCTTAATTTAATTATTGCCTTTGAATGAATTTGAGATATCCTGGACTCTGTTAGATCGAGCACGCTGGCTATTTCTTTTAATGTCAGCTCCTCATAATAGTATAGCGACATAACCAGCTGTTCCTTCTCTTTAAGCTTTGAAAGACCCTTGGATACAATGCCTTTCAATTCCTTTTTTTGTAATTCATTAAAAGGGGAAAGTACATTTGAGGCCTGCTTAGACAACTTCGTGGTAAAGCCGTCGGGCATAATTTCATCAAGGCTTAAAAGGTCCGCTCCCCGCACTCTAGAGGTCATTCTATGATATGATTCAATACTGATACCTATCTCTTCTGCAATCTCAGAATCCTCCGCTTCCCTTCCGAGCCTCGACTCAAGTGTTCTTATAGCATTTTCAATCTTTCGAATATCTCTCCTGACAGACTCGGAAACCCAATCCATTTTTCGTAGTTCATCTAATATAGCTCCTCTTATCCTGCTTTTTGCATATGTTCGAAATTTAACCCCTTTTTTTTGATCGAACTTGTTAAGGGCATCATATAATCCCATGGTCCCCGGGCCTATCAGCTCTTCTTGGCATATATTGGGGGGTAGTCTAATTGCCATCCCTTCAGCTATTTGTTTTACAAGGGGCGCATATTTGAGGATAAGTTCTTGTCTGGATTTTTCCTCTTCGATATCGGATATATTTTTATATCTTTTAGCACATACCGACATTATCTTAATCCACAGTTCCGGCCGTCATTTTTGACGGTCTCGTAAAAAGTCACGAATTCAACTATAGATGCATCAGCAATCCCCAGGATGATTGCAAAACAAAATGCCCACCTTTGACAGAAAGGTGGGCATTTAAATAAAATCGCCTGGCAACCCCGCTGCCCTGTCCACCTCAAAGCGGCTTTAGACCGGTGGTTTTGCGTCCCAACCTTTCGGAAGATTTGCCCTTCAGCAAATTGTCAAAATTTTTAACGCAGAATACTTATCGGCATCTTATAGCAAAATCTTTATTTTCAGCTCTTTTTTTTACCCCATTATCCGTTTTTTCTATTTTTCGCACTATTTTTCGGTGTGATCTTTGACTTAAGTCAAGTACTTCTGGTTTTTCTGATGTTTTATACTGTATTTAGAGGTTCAAAGGTAGGTTATTTGACGCTATGTGCTCGTTCCTCTGGTGCCATGTAAACCATGCCCTATGGGTTGGACCAAAAGCCTGGTCCTCTGAGCACGGATATTTATTTGTGAATTCTGGATTGAGAAGTCCTGAGAACGGGGAACCCTGAACTGGGAACCCTGAATCTCTGAACCTGTGAAGGCCTACAAAAAGAGAGATGCATATGAAAACGGCTGTTCAACTTATCTTATTTGGAGCATTGCGAAAAAAATCAGAGAAGCTTTCTGATGATCCGGTTTTATTGAACCTCAAAGGTCCGACACCGTTACTTGAAGTTTTGAGGCGGCAACGAATTCCCGTTGACATGGTGCAATTGGCCATGGTCAACCATAGAGCTGTTCCCAAGAATTCAATAATCAATCCGGGTGACCGGCTCGCTCTGTTTTCCAAGGAATTTATTGTATTTGCCGATTGGAAGGACTTCCGGTTCTAGGTATTTGGTCTTGTAAGGGCGGGCAGGCAGCAGAATCTTGCTTTCCCTCTTAGGGACCCTCGCCGGCTAAAGGTTTCCATTCTTCTGAGGTAATTTTCCAGCTGCTCTGCGAATTAACCAGAAGCATCTTTTTTTCGCCAACATCCGAATAGTAGGCATCTTTATATTTTTGAATAAAACTGACGTGAGCATAGTTGTTTTTAATATAAACAGACAGATAAAATATCTCTAAAGAAATAGCACCCGATCTTTGAAAAAGCTTTGTTTTCCTTTTTATCCACTTTGAATAATTGAGATTTTTTGAATTGAATGAAGGGCTGTAAAAAGACAGGTAACTATTAATATCCTTGTTTTTCCAGGCATTTGCCCAGGCGTAAATTACGGACCCAACATCATCTATCTCATCGATACTACTATTTTTATTAGTGCTGCTGCCATTCTTGGCATCCGTTTGAGCAGCACTGATATCAACGGTTAAAATTAGATGCACCAGGGCGAAAACAGCTATAATCACAACTAATATAACTGTATTTTTCCTCATAAACTTTCTCCAACGAGTGGTAACTTGAACGGCAACAGCGAGCGCAGTCCCCGTTCCGCTACCGTGAGACTGCCGCTAGCTTCAAAATTAAATCGATATGGATGGATCATTAAAGGCAAAATACTTTTAAGTGATGATTCTGTCAAGCAGTTTACGATGGTATCAATCCGCCGAATTGAATCTGGGTGCTAAACCATTAATATTCCGCTAAAAACTATCAGGTTGGCAGAAAAAAAAGTATTATCTGAATGTTTAATACAGTCTCCGGGTCAGCGGTTGGCTTTGCGGATACCAAGCTGGTCCCGGGCGATGATCCATTTGCAGATATTGGCTGACCCTTCTACCATGGTGTAAGTCGGTGTATCGCGGTAAAAGCGCGCCAGCGGGTATTCCGTCGAATATCCGTACGCGCCCATAATGCGCATGGCATAGTTGGCGCATCTGGTTACAGTTTCCCCTGAAAAATACTTGGCCTGGGCGACTTGAAGTCCGTTGTTCAGGTGCCCCTGGTCCTTTTCCCAGGCCGCTTTGTAAACCAAAAGACGTGCTGCTTCAATTTCGGTTGCCATTTGGGCGATCATATCCTGGTTCATTTGAAACTCGCCGATCGGCTTTCCGAACTGTTTGCGCTGGCCGCAATACTTGAGAGCCATATCATAACATGCCTGGGCCACGCCCACGGCACCGGCAGCGGCTGAAAGGCGGGTCTGATTTAAAGATTCGAAAACGATCCTTCCGCCGTCACCGGCTTTACCCACCATGTTTTCCTTGGGCACCTTTGTATCCGTAAGGAAAATTTCTCCAGTGGGTGAGGAGTGCGATCCCAGTTTCTCCAGTCGCGAGGTTTTTATACCGTTAAAATTTTTTAACTCCAACACAAAGACCGAAAGCCCCTTGGATCCTTTATCGCGGTCCGTATAGGCATAATAAATCATGACATCGGCTACATCGGCATTGGAAATCCAGGTTTTGGAACCGTTCAAAAGCCAGTAATCCCCTTTGTCTTCGGCGGTTGACGATATGGCCATTATATCCGAGCCGGAATCCGGCTCTGTGATCGCAAATCCGCCTAAAAAGTCGGCACGGACCAGCTTGGGGATGTATTTTTGTCTGAGCGCTTCGCTACCGTATTTGTAGATGGTAAATGCCGTTCCCAGGGTCTGCATGTTGACTTGAACCCTGAGAGAGCTTGAGGCCCTGGCAATCTCCTCGGTCACGATCATGGCCGCCAGCCAGCCCATGTCTTCGCCGCCGTAGGTTTCCGGAATAACCGTGCCGAAAAAACCGAGCTGTCCCATTGGTTTTATGGCCTCTTTATAGGGGAAATAATGCTCTTGATCCCACTGGTCGGCATGCGGAACAATCTTTTTGGCGGCAAATTCACGCACCGCTTTTTTCAGCATCTCCAGTTCTTTTGAAAGTTCAAAGTTCATCTACTCTCCTCCATATCCGGTTGCATTAGACAGGATTTACCCCGTTAAATAGGCTTCGCATTTAACGGGACCCCGATGGCGGGATTTCCGCTGCGCTTCAACAGGCTGGAAGCTAAGAAAAAGATCCTGTAAATCCTGTTGATCCTGTCAAATAATAGAAGTGAAGCGGCAAACCAACAACATTAAATGCAATGACTACCGGCGCTGTGTATAATTTCAAAAACCCCCTAATATCAGAAATCGATCTCGACGCTTTGGACCAGATCAAGGGCTGCTGCGAGAGTTTTGCCTTTAAACTTAGACTCCAGTGCTGATTGCAGCATTTCAATATGAATAACCTTGTTGAGCTTGGCCAGAACAGCTAATGCCGCCAGAGCCCGGTCTACGGATTTAATGCCCTGTTTTTTAAAGTCGACTTGGTGTATCCGGGCATTGCAGGACGGCAGGTTAATTCCCCGGTCTTTGATAATCATAGTATCGCTGTCCAGATGATCAAATAAGCGCACGCGACGGTCCACCCCTTCCTGGCTTAGAGCCAGAATAAGGGTAGGTCTTTCGATGCCGGTATAGCCGATCTCGTGTGGCGACAGTATGATTTCGCTGATAGAAGGCCCCCGCAGTACGGTAATATTGTATTCGTTTTTCTGCGTCACCCTGAGCCCGGCGGCAAGACCGGCAAAGCATAAGATTTCACCGGCGGTGATGATCCGCTGGCCGGCGTTTCCAAGCAGAATTACCTCCTGCCGGACGTGATCGGGAGGATCAAAGACGGCTTCAATTTTAAGCAAAGGTGCAACCTGTTTGCGGTCGGCGGCCAGTTCTCTATAATGACGGCCGTATTCCCGGCGGGTGTTTGCAGCCACAGGTCCATCCGCAGGGGGAAGCTTGGCAAGGGATTTGTCGATGGTTTGCGGCGTCAGCCGGTTGTGTTTGGTATAGCGGCCGGGGCATACGCCCCAGATATCCAGGACGGCGAAACCTTCGAAGCGAATCGCGCTTTCTATTTTTTGCGCCAGGTCTTTTTGGTAGGCTGAAGACCGGGAGACATAAGCGGCGCCGGCGGAAGACGTTACCCGGCATATGTCCAGCGGCTTTTCCATGCGGTTCAGAAAGTCAGAACCCACCTGCGCCTCGGTAGGAGTTGTGGCCGAAAACTGGCCTCCGGTCATCCCGAAATTAAAGTTGTTTAATACCAGCAAAGTTATATCCAGGTTGCGGCGGCAGGCCGCCAGCAGGTGGGCGCCGCCGATACCCAGGCCGCCGTCTCCCATGGTCACAATTACATGCAGTTCGGGACGGGCCATTTTCAAACCGGTAGCATAGGTCAGCGCCCGGCCGTGCAGGCCGTGCAGGGCATGCGTGTGGAAAAAGGTGTCAAAAAGGCCGGAACACCCGATATCGCTGACAATAACAGTCTGATGGCCGGCCAGTTCCATATTCTGGAAGGTTTTATCTAATGCGTGGAGAATGCGATCATGAGCGCAACCCGGACAGAAGACCGGCGGTCGGCTGGTATTCAATAAACTAGGCATGGTCAACCACCTCCCTGATCCGGCGTGGAGTTATCAGACGACCGTCCATTTGACCGCAAAAGTCGATCTTTTTTTCCGGCAGGATGCGCTCTATTTCTCTGACATACTGCCCGAGGTTCATTTCCACTACCACCACGCGTTTGGCTTGCGCGGCTTTTTCCCTGATCAAATTTTCGGGCAGCGGCCAGAGGGTTTTGAGAATAAGCAGCGAAATCGGCTTTCCCAGTTTTTTTTGCTTTTTAAAAACATCAAGGGCCGCCCGGGCGGTGACGCCATAGGTCAGGAGTAATGTATCCGCATTCTCTTTAAGATGCGCTTCATGAAAACTGTAGCGGTCAACGGTTGACAGCAACTTCGTTTTTAGCCTTTTCAGGGTTTTGGAGATTTCGTCGGGATCAGTAGTAATGTAGCCGTCGGCACCGTGTGTAGAAGAAGTCTGGCGGACAAGCCTCTTACTCCCAATGGGCAGAAAGTAGGGCACTTGGCCGCCGGATGGAACTGAAAACGGCAGGAATGGTTCATGGGGAGGAGGGGCGGCCCGTTCTATGATTTCAGGTTTTTTGATTCTATCGATATCGATACTCTCCCGGGTCATGCCTATTTCCTTGTTGGATGCGATGAATACCGGACATCTGAGTTCTTCGGACAGATTAAAAGCCTGCATGGTAAGCAAAAAGCAGTCCTTAACATCTACCGGTGCCAGGACAATCACCGGTAGACCGCCGCTGTTGCCCCAGCGCAAAAAATTGATATCTCCGTCAGCGCCGCGGGTGGCGGAGCCCGTGGAGGGACCCAGTCTCTGTACGTCTACTATGACAACAGGAATTTCACTGCCAATGGCAAAGGAAATATGCTCGCTGAAAAGGCTGATGCCGGGTCCGGATGTAGCCGTCATGACCTTCAGGCCGGCCATGGATGCTCCCAGGCAGCCGCCGATGGAGGCGATTTCATCCTCACCTTGAAGGCATACGCCGCCCAAAGGTGGCAGCAGTTTTAGCATCGCATTAAAGATGGTCGTGGCCGGGGTTATCGGATATCCGGCAAAGAAGCGGCAGCCTGCTGATATGGCTCCCCGGACAATCGCTTCGTTACCTTCCATGAGACTAAGCGCCATTTTTCAACTCCATATATGATAAACCTCTGGAATTTATAAATAACGGACAACTTTTAACCGGTTGTATTTACATAAATCAGCAGTAGTACACAAGTGGAATTTGGAGTGCTGGAGTATTGGAGTAATGGGAAAAACAAAAACCATCACTCCAGTACTCCAGTACTCCATTCATTTCATGCCGTTTCATACGTATAATTTTGAGTTGCAAATTTCTATACCACTAATGATTTTCGTTTATCCCTTTATAATTCTGGGCAGTATCATCTGATGATGGGGGCAGATCGATTTTGGGTTCTGGTAAGCGGCACCGGCAAAGGCCACCAGGTACTTTCTGAGATCACTCAGGGGCACAATTTCATCGATCAGACCTTTTTGGGCACAGAAAAGCGGTCTTGAATTTTCATGGTATTCCCGGGCCAGCCGGTTCATGCGCTCAATAATCGGTTCCAGGGGCCTGCCGGCCTCCTTTTCTTTTACCAGCCTGCGAGAATAAGTCGCCACGGCGGCTGTTTCACCATGCATAACATAGATTTCAGAGGCGGCGGTGCCGATGGTAAAGGCATTATGCCGGTTGGCCGTGGGGCCGCCCATAAAGTAATGGGACGAGGCTGTTCCTTTTCTGAGCATCAACAGCATCATGGGATTGTCGGTTTGCTGGATGGAATAGATCAGGCTCATGGCAAGGCCCAAAAGCTCGGCCTTTTCGGCATCGTCGCCCACATCCACACCGGTGGTATCCTGCAGCCAGATGATCGGAATGCGGTCCCGGCCGCAAAGGGTGACGAACTCATTCATTTTGATCAAGCCCTGCCGGTAGACTTTACCCCCCATGCCGGCATAGTCGGCGTACTCGGGGTAGTCTTTGCCCAGGTAACCCTGACGGTTACCGATGCAGGCCGTTAGAAAGCCGTCGATTTTACACAGCCCGGTATATATCTCGGGTCCGTAATCGGGGCGAAACTCCATATGCTCGCTGGAATCCACCAAACGGGCCAAGACTTCATCAAAATCATATACTTTTTTAGGTTCCATAGGAAGCAGATGATAAAGGTCTTGGGATGGAAACCTGGGTTCTCTAGATTGCGCCACCCGGTAAAACTTGGGGTGAAAGGAGGGGAGGTCTTTCATATAGTCCTTAAGACCGTCCAGCACATCGCTTTCGGTTTCGAATACATACCGGAAAAACCCGGTTTCATCGTAATGGGTTTTTGCGGTACCCGGCGGTGTGGCCTTAAACTTTCCGGCCTTGTCGATGATTTCTTCGGCGGTGTCGAGGTTGAATTCTCCTTTAGGGGCCATACCGCTGACGATACCGGCGCCTCCGACGGCGATATTACAGTCCTTGTGGGCAAAAAGTATGGTAGCGCTGATGCCGTGATATCCGCCGCCGGCAGGATTGGTACCGTAGATACCGGCCAGAACCGGAATGCCCAGTTGTTCCAGTTCCGCATGCCGGAAAAGGGGTGTTCCGGCTCCGCGGCGATTGGCATAAAATTTTTCCTGCTCCGGCAGATTAGCGCCACTGCAATTGACCAGCCAGACCAAGGGGATATGCAGCCGTTTGGCCAAATCGGTTCCCCGCAGGATATTTTCAGACTGTCCCGGCAGCCAGGCACCGGCCAGAACTTTATTGTCAAAGCCGATGACTACCGCCCATTTGCCGGCAATCTTGCCGAGGCCGTCGATAACGTTGGTCGTGCCTTGCTCATTATCTGCGGGGTTATAAAGGGTGTGCAGGGGACACCAGGTGCCGGGATCCAACAGGTATTCCAGGCGCTGCCACACCGTCATCTGTCCTCTGGCATTGATCTTTTCTTCAGGCAGTCCAACCATTTTAACCCGCTCGACCTCAATTTGTATTTTTGATTCGGCATCCTTTAGCTTTTGAAGATTTTCTTGGCTGCTTTTTAGACGTCCTTTTTTCAGCTCATGGCCGAATGCGGTCATTTTTTCAAAATAAGGTCTCATAATATTACCCCTACCACAATTGAGCGATATCGCCCATTTGAAAGTTGGTTATATCCCTGCAATGATGGCCAGAATATCGCCTTCATCGACTTCGTCTCCCTCTTTGACAAAGAGCTTCTTTACGGTGCCGTTACAGGGTATGAATATGGGAGTTTCCATCTTCATCGCTTCTATGGTCAGAGCTTCTTGGTCCTCTTCTACTTTGGCACCGACTTTAATCTTCACTTGAGACACTTTGCCCGGAAGGGTTGCAACCATTTCCTGCGCCATGGGATTCCTCCATATAATGAGATCTTTGAAAAGAGTATAGTCCAGGATCGTTACGCTCTTTATCTTTGTAAGCGTTCACAGGTTCAGGGTTCAGAAGTTCAGGGTTGCTTTTTTTTGTTAACCTTTACTAACTAGCCCCGAACCTCCTGGCACGGCGTAGCTTCAGCGTAGACGGCTGAACCTATGAACCCAGAACCCAGAACCCAGAACCCGTGAACGGTTACGAATTTATATTATAACTTAGACTTTTGCAAAGTAAATTTGATGGCGTCGTAAAAAGTCCCATCTACTGCGCTTGTCCGCCTCAGGCGGGTTGTAGTATTTTTGCAGACATTAGGCCTACGACATGTATGGCCTCGTTCCTGAAAAAATACTACGCCTTTTTATCCCGCCGAGGTTTGGCGGGGGTTTATTGAAAATTTGAACCGTTAATTCGTGAGTTCTGGATGAGGAAGGCATGGGAACGGGGAACCCTGCATCTGTATACGTCTCGGATTATGGATTATCGAAAAAAAGTGAAGCTCCCCGCGCCCTAAAGGTCGGGGTATCGGGGAGCTATCCGGTCAAATTAAAGAGACCGGAAGGGATGATCTTTATAATCCTGTCTGTGACTTGCTCCGGAGTTAAATCGTCGGTGTCGATTGCGTATTGAGCGGCGCTTTTGTATTTGGGAATCCTTTGCTCCAGAATTTCCGCCACCTCTTCGGTAAAAGTTTTTCCCAAGGTCAGGGCAGGTCGTTCCATACCGCTTTGAATGCGCGAGGCGATTGCATCCACGGAAGCCTTCAGCCAAAATATACGGGAGTTTGTTTTAAGAGCTTCGACATTTTCAGGCCGTTCAATAACCCCGCCGCCGGTATCAATAATGATATTATCAAGCCCTGCCAATTCACGGGCCTTTTCAGATTCCATATCGCGAAATTTCGGCCAGCCAAATTTATCCACGATTTGAGGAATTGACATGCCGGCCTTTTTAACTATTTCAGCATCCATACCAATACACGGCATCCGCAGGCGTGCGGCCAGAAGCTCTCCTACCACACTTTTTCCAGTACCGCGATATCCGATCAGCACTATATTCATGATTCCAATTGCTCCAATACTACCCGCCGCATAACTTCGACAGGTGCATCAACGCCGGTAAAATGTTCAAATTGCAATACCGCCTGGTTGATAAACATATCGACCCCGGAAATTACTTTAAGGCCGCGAGACTTGGCCTCGGCGAGCAGTTTGGTTTCAAGAGGCGTATATACTATATCAAAGACAACCTGCTCAGGCCTGAAAAACTCGGCAGGAATGAGGGAGGCATCTTTGTTTGGATGCATGCCTATCGGCGTACAGTGAATGATTACATCAGCATTCTCCATCTTTGAAGCCAGAGAACTTTCGGTCAGCAGCTCGGATTGGATGAAAGTATCCGTGCCGGTCTTTAAATCAGTTGTCAGCTCCTGAAGCATATTTTCGTCAATATCCAAAATTGAAAGTTTCCCAAGTTGGGCGTTGCGCGCAAGGGTAAAGGAAATAGCCCGCGAGGCACCGCCGCCGCCCAACATTAAAATATTTTTACCTTCAATTTCTACTTCGGCATCCGCAATGGCCTTTAACGCACCCGGCCCGTCCGTACCCAACCCGACTAATTTTCCCTGTTCGTTAATAACCGTATTAATTGAACCGATGGAGCGGTCCACCGCAGCTATTTCATCCAAATGTTGCATGGCTTCAATTTTATGCGGAATAGTGACACTCATGCCGCGAAAGCTTTCGAGGGCCCGCATGCCTGCCAGGGCATTTTTTACATCCTCGACCCGGCAGGCCAGGTAAACGAAATCCAGGCCCAATTCCTCGAAGGCGGCATTGTGAATTGCCGGTGAAAGACTGTGCGCAACCGGATTACCGATAACAGCGCAAAATTGGGTGCTGCAACTGATAGATCTAACATTTTTCATAAAACCTCCTTCTGAACTGCAATAGCGAGTGCATTCCCCTGCCGCTATATCATATATTTGCATTAACAACCAATTGTCTGACCTTTTTTCCCCTGGGCGCCCTGAATGTTTTAATCACCAACCCGAGAGATATTCCGAACTTTGTCGAAGAACTAAAAAAAATGGGAATTTACGATGATTACCCACGGCCTGCATAAACCCGGTGAACTTGTCCGGCTACAATGGTTACGTCGGTCTTCCGCTTCCGTCTACAATGGTGGCCGTAAAAGATGACAATGAAAAGAATGTGCCGCTGTTGGTGTTGCTGATGAAAAAAGCGGTGAAGCGGTCAAGTTGTTTGTCGTTAAAAAGGAACCATCTCTCACAGAAGATGACCTCCGGCGTTTTTGTAAAGAACAGCTTACAGGGTATAAAATCCCAAAATTTATTGAATTTCGAGCCGAACTGCCAAAAACGAACGTGGGCAAAATATTAAGGCGGGCTTTAAGAGAATATTGAAAAAAAATCAATTGCATTTTTCCCCAAAATTAGCTCCAAGGATTTGTCCGGCAGGCGG
>NZ_JAZFTO010000040.1:0-8252 GCF_036446775.1 Candidatus Desulfatibia sp. | reverse complement strand
CGGTTGATTATCTGGTTAAGCCTTTCAGTGCAAACCAGCTGCTGGAAAAAGTCGACAAGTGGATTAAATAAATCAAAAAGTATATCCATCAGCGCCGCCGAGTTTGTTCCCGGAGTCCCCAGACTCCCGGGTTGAGCGCATTTCATAAAACTTTTAAAAAATCGCCCCGCTTGCCGAGGCGGTGTAAGCTAATTGGCATGAAACCGCATATGTACGTTTTGTTTTGCGCAGTCTTTGTTTCAATTCAGTTTCAGAATATTGATGCAAGCGGTCTTGAAACGCCGATGGTACTAATACCAGCCGGAGAATTCTGGCAGGGATGCAACAAAAAGGCGGACAGCGATTGCGAAAAGGACGAAAAACCCGGCAGGACAGTCCGTCTTTCCGCGTTCAAAATAGATAAATACGAGGTAACCGCTTCACGGTTTGCCGATTTCCTTAACCGCGAAGGGAACCCGAAGCAAAAATATTTCCTGGAAAACGACTACGCGACTATTGTAAAGGATCACAAAACAGGGAAATACCGGCCAAGGGAAAGTTTCAAAAAAAAGCCCGCCAATAACGTAAGCTGGTTCGGCGCCGATGCCTATTGCAAATCGTTCGGCAAAGAACTACCTACGGAGGCACAGTGGGAAAAAGCCGCCAGAGGAACCGACGGCAGGAAATTCCCGTGGGGCAACCGAGGGGCACACTACTACAAGCTGGTGTATGGCACACGGTTCGGCCTTGAGAAAATGGCCGAGATCGACGCAAAGGAGGAGGGTTTTTCGCCTTACGGCCTGAATCACATGTCTGGAAACATAGTCGAATGGACGGCCTACTGGTATTCCACCGATTACTACGAAAATGCTACTCCTAAAGACCCCATCGGGCCTGTAATAGGCACGATGCGCATTTTAAAGGGCGGTTCGTGGTATTCGGACGAGATATATGTGCGCCCTTCTTACAGGCACAGCGCATCGCCCGAAGAACGGGATAACAGGTATGGCCTTCGTTGCGCCCTCCGGCAGTGAACCACGAATAAAATTGGCCAAAGCTAAGGATAATTTAAAGTCAAATCTTGCGTATAGTCCGTATTCGCCTGTAATATAAAAGTATACAAATGGCTTATAATGCCACAATAAAAAAGGGAATTACGGGTTGTTTGTAACTATCTGTTTTTAAAAAGATTAAATTAAATAATTTGAGATGCTTCGCTAAAAGTGTTACATTGGTTTGTACCAGTTTCACTAGCAAAAGAGAGAGTTTAAACGAAACGTAAGATTACATGCAAAAGAAAACCGAAAATATGTTTTTTTAAAAAAAACCAACAAAACCCATTGATTTTTTAATAGGGCTGGGTTATCTTTATTGGCCTCTGGCAATTAGATAAACAGCGGAGGATCTTTTTAATGTCGCCTGCATCTAAAATGACAGGTGGCGCGACAATTTGAGGAGAAAGATTATAATGGCAAAAAAAGTGAAAAAGCAAAAATCTTGTAATCATTGCGGCGGAGTATTGACTTTTAACGGGGAGTACTTCTCGTGCCTTATGTGCGGCAGGGATAAAGACCATGAATGTGAACTTTGTGTAAACATCGGACGCATAACGAAATCGAAGCGCCCCAGGAGGGTAAAAGTCGCAAAGTAGAGCCTGAAACTTAATTGCAGGTTGATTTTGCATCGCGCGCCGCGACATTGGCGGCATTCCCTTGTTTGTAATGCGAAAAATAACCGTTAGAATGTAAATTCTATACGATATTACAGAAGGGGGACAATGGCCGTTAACGACAGGGCTGATTCGATCAGTTACGACAGGAGCGTCGTATCTTCCACTAAGGTTGTTGTTATCTCGAAAGATGAAACGGTAATCGAAAATATCCGTGGATTCCTCGAAGAAATCGGTTATTCGGTCCATACTTCGTCGTCCGTAAAATCCGTCATTGAAATAATGCAAGACGAAAAGATTGACATAGCCGTTGTCGATTTCGACATGCGAGAGGAAGACAGGGCATGGATCGTATCCGAGGGGAAAAAATCCAATTTATACATGGAGTTCATCGGTATTTTTGAGAAAGGGGATCTCGATCTACATTTTTCCGCATTCGATCTGGGCTTCATAGGCTTTATGCTCAAGCCGCTGGATAACCTGAATTCATACAAGATGATGTTCTATCAATTCGCCAAAAGGGTTTATTCGAACAAGAAGGAGCTTATCAGCCATTCCAGCCTGCACAGCTACTCGGAGGAGCTTAACCAGAAAAACAGGGAGTTGGATGCTAAAATAAATGAAATCGAGCGCGCAATGACGATTGCCGCATACCTTGCTTCCCCTGTAAGTACGCTTGATGAAAAACTGGACATGTGCCTCAAGGTTGTGCTGGAGCAGTTCGAGGCCACAAAGGGATCGGTTCTTTTGATAGATCACGAAAAAAACGAAATGGAAATCAGGGCCGCAACCGACTCCAAACTGATAGGCCTGCGCCAGCCCCTGGAAGGCGAGTCGCCGTCCGCGTGGGTTGCCAAGCACGCCAGGCCTCTTAACGTCGGCGATGTAAAGGAAGAAAGCGACATAAAAGCCAGCGGATCTTCGGATTACAGCCGCGACTCGTTCCTTTCATACCCCATCAAGGGCGTCGGGAAAGTCCTAGGCGTTTTCAATGTGACAAACAAAAGGGTAGGGGGCTTTACAAAGGAAGACGAGAAGGCGCTTTTCCGGTTTATGGACAGGGTAGCCGTAACGATAGAAAACGCGACGCTGGGCGAGGAGCTGAAAATAAAGCACGGTCAGCTGATAAAACTCGAAAAACTCAAAAACAACCTCACCCATATGATAGTGCACGATCTGAAAGGCCCGATAGGCGAGATAAAGGCAAACCTCAGCATGTTTTCAAGCGAAAAGATGGAAGACTTCGAGCGGGAAATAATGCTCACGGCGCAACTTGGCGCAGACCAGCTTTTAGGGATGGTTATGGACATACTCGACGTGAATAAAATGGAAGAGGGCAAGTTTCACCTTAACCGCGAGGATGTAGACCTGAAGGAGATCATAGATCAAAAAGCCGCACAGCTTGAGGCTTTGCTTAAACTCGAAAATAAATTACTTGAAACGCGCCTTGAAAGCGATAATTACATTATCAACGCGGATGGGTTGGTAATTACCAGAATACTTCAGAACTTTTTGGCAAACGCCGTAAATTACACGCCGGAGGGCGAAACGGTTGCCATTATAGTGGAGGATGCGGGGCCTGACAAAATACGCATAGCCGTGCAGGACGGCGGCCCCGGCGTTCCCGACGAGTTCAAGGAGAAGATTTTCGAAAAGTTCGGCACGGTCAGCGGGGACGACCGTAAAAGCAAAATGAGCACCGGCCTGGGACTGACCTTTTGCAAGATGGCGGTGGAGGCGCATGGGGGCGAGATAGGCGTTGAAAACGCGCCGGATGGCGGGAGTATCTTCTACTTCACACTGCCTAGGGCGTGAAGTAAAGCCGTTTCGCGTTTCCGCCGAAGATCAAATCGGTTTCACCGGATGAGATTCCAAGCGCTTCAACCACATTCAACTGTTCCTTCATTATCGATGTGCGGTAACCAGTGTCCGGCCTTAAAACGGTATCCGTGCCGAAAATGATACGCTCCGGAGAATAAATTTCTATCGCCCTTTTGAAAACCTCTTTCAGCTTCCAGTTTTCCGGTGTGTATTCGGTCCAGTTGTTGGTGCCGGAGGTATCGAGGTAGAGGTTCTTCGTATGGTACCCCAGCAGGCATACCTCGCGGAAAAATCCCGCGCCGAAATGCGCGATTATAAAATTAAGTTTCGGGAAAAGCCTCAGCGGAAGCTGGAGGTCCAGCGGGTTGGTGTACCGGTAATCTGCCATCGGCGCGTGCGTAATGCCGTAGTGAAAAGTTATCGGCACCCCAAGGCCCTGCGCCTCCTCGTAAAGCGCAAAGAGTTTTTTGTCGTAAGCGTGGAAAAGCTGTATCGAAGGGTATAGCTTAAGGCCGCAAAGGCCGTATTCGTTTACGCCGCTTTTTAAGACATCGGGCGCATCGTGCGATGCGGGGTCGTTGATAAAGGCGTATCCGTAAAGACGCTCCGGTGAGTTAGCCATAAAGTCGCGCACCTGCTCCGGCCGTTGCGAAATCGGGAAAAAAACGGCCTTTTCTATTCCATTTTCGTCCATGACCTTCAGCCAGTCGTCCGCCTTTTCCTTTAGGCTTGTGCCCGAAATGTACTTCATAGATTTATCGGCAAAAATCTTGTGCCCGCTTTTCCTGATTTGCTTGTCGGAGCCGGGGTAATTCTTTTCGAACCTCTTTATTGCGTCCTCCAGCATCTCCATCGTCATCAGGTGAACGTGCGCGTCAATCATAATCGTTTCCCTTTCGAAAGCTTTCCTTACAAACCTTGCCGGTTCGGACAATCAGGGGACCGTAACACATTGTTCATTATATCAGCCGCACTTAAAAGATTAATCCCGCCAGCGTCAGGGGGGGGGGGGGGTCCAGTAAAACTAATTATGGATTATTCTGACATTATTTTGTATGATTATGATAATAAGTAACCATTATTCGCGGATTGAGCCATGAAAAATAAGCATAGCCTGGCATTACTGATTATTATTATGACAGTCATTGTATTGTCTGTAGGCGCAATGACATTCTATGAGTTGTACCACGTAGCAATCACGGAAGAACGGGCCTGGCTGGCAAATATAGCCAAAAGCCAGGCGGGTTTGATAGAAGCCGTAGCGAGGTTCGACGCCAAACACAGCATGGAGGATCATCTAGGTGGAGCCGTGGCGGCGACATTGAGCCAAATTAAAGACGCTCATGGACGCCATAGAGGGTTTGGTAAAACTGGAGAGTTTACACTCGCCAAGCGGGAAGGAGAAAAAATCGTTTTCCTGCTTAAACACAGGCACCATAACCTTGATAACCCCGAGCCGATTCATTTTAATTCCGATTTAGGCGAACCGATGCGACGTGCGCTTTCGGGGCTCTCTGGTACTATGATAGGGTTCGATTACAGGGGCGAAAAAGTTCTCGCGGCTCACGAACCCGTAGCCGAATTGAATCTCGGAATAGTAGCTAAAATGGACATGGCGGAAATCCGCGCCCCCTTCATAAAGTCCGGCGTCAAGGCGGCTGGCGGCGCTATTGTTCTTATCCTGCTCGGATCGCTTCTATTTATCCGTATTACCAATCCTTTAATACGGAAACTGCAAAAAAGCGAAGAGAGCCTTAAAAAAGCCCAGGAAGTTGCCAACATGGGGAGTTGGGAGTTTGATCTTAACTCAAACAAGACGTACTGGTCGGATGAATTGTACAGGATTTACGGCGTTAATCCCCAAGATTGTAAACCGTCACATGAATTGTTTTTAAGTATGGTACACATGGATGACAAAAAAAAGATCGAAGAGTTTTTTTATCAGGATAGAACAGATAATAAGGTCTACGAAATCGAATTCCGCCTTGTCAAACCTGATGGCGAGGAGCGAATCATATATAACCAGTTTGTAATCGATTTTGATGATGCAGGCAAACCTGCTCGAATGACGGGTATAAATATGGACATCACCGAGCGCAAGCGGGCTGAAGAATCTCAAACGCGATTAGGCCGCATTCTCGACAAATCTTCAAGCGAAATATATATATTTGACCCAGGTACGCTGAATTTAATGATGGTGAATATGAATGCAAGGCTTAACCTGGGCCTTACTGAAGAGGAGATGATGAAATTGAAGATTTGCGACTTCAACGTGGAACACAACGAGCGGAAGTTCAAAAATGTAATAAAGCCTATCCATGACGGCGAAACGGAAAGTATAAGCTTTTTAACTAGCCATAAAAGGGCGGATGGGTCGTCGTACCCCGTTGAACTAAGTGTCGGCATAATCTCGGAAGAGACACCGCCTGTATATGTCGCCGTCGCACAGGATATTACCGAACGGAAGCGAGCCGAGGACAAACTTAAGGAATCGGAAATAATGTTCAGGTCGATTACGCAAACGGCTTTGGTGGCAATAATTACAGCCGATTCCTCGGGCAGGATAGTTACATGGAACAGGGGAGCCGAAGATCTTTTTGGCTACGGCGAAAACGAAATCAAGGGAAAATCGATAACACTTATAATGCCGGAGCGGTTCTGGGAAAAGCACAATGAAGGGCTGGAACGCGTCCGCGCGACAGGGAAATCTGCCATTGCTGGAAAGCGGTTGGAATTATTCGGGCTAAAGAAGGACGGAAGCGAATTCCCTTTCACTATGACAATCGCATATTGGGAGACCGAGAAAGGAATTTTCTTTAGCGTGGTAATTATCGAAAAGGCGAATAAAGAGCAAGAGGATGAATAAATCCAAGTCTAAGCTTATTGACATCAGTGGGGCTTTTATAGTTATAGAGGCAAACGATCAGGCAAAAAATGTTCTGCAAAGTGCAATCGAACATGTCGTAAATAATCCAAAAATAATATTTAATCGCAACATGTCAACCGGCATAGAGACAATAAAATCGCTTACCCAATCCAAAGGCATAAACATGGTTATAAGCGATATCCAGTACAGTGATACCTTTAACATCCACACGCTCATACGCAAGATGGAAGATACACCGTCGCTCTGGAATGTCCCACTCATCTTATACACAAATGAAATAGACGCGGAAATGATTAATAAGATAAGGAAAAACATAAAGCATCTTCCCTTCAGGATTATTATTAAAAGTAGAGATTACATTTTGATTGCAAAAACGTGCCAAGAGCTTCTCGAATTCCAGGAGGAAAACAAATACTATTTGGAGATCGAAAATTCTGTTGCCACCTATGCGAGGATAGGGAATACGACGCTCATTTTGAACATGTTCAAGAAAATTGACGTCTACGCAACTAAATACAAGAAGGCGTTTCCTGAGGCGAAAGTGAATTTCCTTAAAGGAAAGACATATTACGAGCTCTGGAAAATGAAGCTGGTGGCAAGCGACAATCTAGTAAAAGAGATAGAAAAATGTGCGCATGACAGCCCCGAAGCTTTGGCTAAGGTGGCTGAACTTGAACTGCTTACCAAAGAAGTCGAAAATTACAATTCAAAGGCGGAGGAATATTTTGGAGCGGCTAAAGAGACATTCCCCAATTTCTGGCCAAATTTGTACATGCTGTTCAATATTAGTATGGTTAAAAACAAAATGGTCAAAGCGAAAGAATACCTTTGTAAGCTTATAGACATTTTTCCGGAACAGAGCGAGTATTACTTCAAAATGGGGAAAATCAACGAGTTTGAGGGCGATTTAATCGGCGCATTAGGGAACTACTATACCGCGGCGCGTAGCCTGATGGAACATGGTTATGCGGGGAGGCCGACTGAACATGTAATGGAAATAGTGGACAAGTCGCTTTCGTTGACCAAAAAATTAATGAAAAAGCACAATATCACAAGGCTTTCCACCCCAGAACACATCCATAGTTTCGATGATTTCCTGCCCATGGAAACCCTTCAAAAGGTGAATGCTATGTCACGGAAGGCTATGAAAGAGGTTGTAAAAGATAACCCCAAAGACGCCACGCTCTACAATAAAATTGCCATAACCCACCGGAGAACCGGCGACTTGTTGACGGCCATAAAGATGTATGAGAAAGCCTTAGTAATCGACCCGGACGATTACAGGATCAGGATTAATTATGCCGCCGCCATTGCGTTAAGAGGTTCATGGGATCAGGCTGTAGAAGAAATGGGAAAAGTGCTGGAGCTGGACAGCGAAGGTGAAGACGAAGAGATATGTAACTCTCTCGCGGATATTTTAGAAAAAAAAGATAAAGTCAGGCTCGAAGAAATCCTTATCTGAATTTCAGATGCAGAAGATATTATTATAAATGCTCTGATTTTGATAACGCATCCGCAATTCTTACCGGCTCCGGAAGCCTGTATTTGGTAATGCAGCCATTTATTATATCAACAGCTCTTATAAGGTTAATACCGTTGCCAACCGATACGAAGACCGGCTTAACGCCGTCTTTCGACCTGAAGCACGCCCCGATAACTTCGCCGCCGCCGTCCCTTACGAACGTATAGCCGCCTCTACTTTTGCCGGGCATATCGAATTTGCCGTACAACGGACTCTTAGCGCACCCGATAGAGGGGATTCCCAAAAGTATCCCCATGTGCGTAGCTATCCCCATCCCGCGGGGATGCGATATGCCGTGCCCGTCGAAAATAATTACGTCCGGCTTGTTTTTTACCTTCTTAAAACATTCGATCAAGGCCGGACCTTCCCGAAAA
>NZ_JAZFTO010000039.1:0-11426 GCF_036446775.1 Candidatus Desulfatibia sp. | reverse complement strand
TATCAACCAGGAGGGCGAACTGGTGTGCGCGGCCCCTTTTCCTTCCATGCCCATCTATTTCTGGAACGACCCGGAGAACAAGAAATACCACGACGCTTATTTTGACGTTTATGCAAACATCTGGCGGCATGGAGATTATATTGTCGTAACCGAACGGGGCGGAGTGGTCATTTGCGGGCGTTCGGACGCCACCCTGAACCCCGGCGGGGTACGGATTGGAACGGCCGAGATCTACCGCCAAGTGGCCCGCGTACCGGAAGTGGAGGACTCAATTGTTGTCGGGCAAAACTGGAAAAATGATGTCCGGGTTATCCTTTTCGTCCGGATGGCCGCAGGTTATGAATTGACCGAAGAAATCGTCAACAAAACCAAACATGTAATTCGTACCAATGCCTCTCCCAGGCATGTTCCGGCTAAAATCCTGGCCGTGCCGGATATCCCTTACACCCTTAATATGAAAAAGGTCGAACTGGCGGTCAAGCAGGTTATTCACAACCAGCCGGTACTCAACAAGGATGCCTTAAGAAACCCGGAAGCCCTCGACTACTATGCTGATTTAAAGGAGCTGCAAGAAGATTAACACGCAGTTTCACGATTACCTCGATTGAGCCAAAATCCTATATAACTTAAGGTGGGAAAAAGCTTAGACAAATCTTCCAAGCTCTTGATATAGTTGTGGCGGGAGTGACGGGACGCTCTAACCAAGCTGCCTATCTAACAAAAAAAACCCGTAAAATTGTAACGGGCATTTTATTCTTGGCGGGAGTGACGAGACTTGAACTCGCGACCTTCCCGTCATGAAGGACGGGACGCTCTTACCAAGTTTGCAATGTAATCACTACTTTTGCGGTTCTTGATAGCATTCTCTCTCTTAACCGCATCACCTCTTGTTGAATGTTCCTCCAAATATACCACCACCCAGGGGCCTCTGTTCTTCGTGTACTTCGATCTGCCTTGGTTATGTCGGATCAGCCGCTCTTCAATATCTTGGGTGGAGCCCACATAATAGCTGCCGTCCCTGTCACTTCGAATGATGTATACAAAATAGCTCATAATAAAAAAGCCTACCGACGATGTTAACGATAGGCTAATTTGTTGGTGGCGGGAGTGACGAGACTTGAACTCGCGACCTCTGGCTTGACAGGCCAGCGCTCTAACCAAACTGAGCTACACCCCCAAAAATATCTGTTTAAATGTTAACCGAAACAGAGATGGAACTCGCGACCTTCCCGTCAGGCATGACGGGACGCTCTAACCAAACTGAGCTACACCCCCGAAACTTATGCTTAAATACGACCTTTATTTGGATGGCCCCTTTAGGCCGGATTACTCTGAACCCGCGGCCTTCCCGTCAGGCATGACGGGACGCTCTAACCAAACTGAGCTACACCCCCGAATTTTATTTTTAACCACGCCCTTTGTTGTGCGGGTCGCTTTTGAAGTCTGTAATGGTGGGCGGAACAGGGCTTGAACCTGTGACCCTCGGCTTGTAAGATTTATTTTTGCCGTAATGATTACAAGCCTTTATACCATAACAAAGCATTTAAAGTGTCAAATCATATCATATTGTAATGAATCGTCAAGAGCAAATGCACCCTATATGCACCCTGGAACCGAATTTTTTGAGGTGTATAAACAATAGAAAGAAAATAGGCAAAAAAATCAATTTCTGTCACATTTTGTCACAAGAGGGTGTTAGGAGTTATCTATTAAATGAGGTTTTGCGTGATTTTCAAGTTCAATGGCGATTAGTCTTTTTTCTGATTTTTCATCTGGCCAGCCACAAATATTTGCGTGTCTATGATGTGGGGTGGGATCTGGATTGACGCTTAGTTTTTGCTCGATTACTTTTGAAACAACTATATCAGTTCGCCCAAGCAGGGGTTTATCATTTACGCTTGCTACGAACCTTTTCCCAATCTCAAAGATTTCTGTATCGGAAATGCCTGATATACGATACACAGACGTTTCCCCATTTTGATTAGGCATAAAGGCATTCCATCTTACTGTTCTGTTAGCCCTAATAAGGCGATGGTTTAAGAGATACCGAGTTAGATCCTCACTGGGTGAAATAGCTTTGTCCAAAACTTATTTTGCCTTTTCAAATAACCTCTGAATATTATCAACTATTATAGAGGGTAGCTTGGTGCCAAAATATTCAGTTCCGTGGGTCTTGCTTGTGCTTCCAAACAATCCAGCGTAAGCAATCGAATTGTTACCACCAACGCTAATAACAAAAATAAAGCGTTTTCCAATGTACCATTCAAAAGCAATTTCGCCTGTTGGCTCAGGCACAATTTCAGGCTCTTTAATGTTGGAGGGTAACAACCTAATTAATTTTCCTGCTTCTAAATAGGCTTTTTTTGATATTGGTTGAGCACCGTAACCATCCCAGTTTACTTCTGAGCATTCCTTATAAACTGCATAAAGATCATCTAACAATGGTTGTTTATTTTTATCTACTAGCTTAGCCTTTATCTGCAATTCAAGGCGATCTTCATTTATCTCATTATCGCCCGACTTTTTTTTATCTTTTGTGTAGCATAAATATAAATCGTCCAAATATTGTTCGGTGCCAGGGGATCTTATAATAACAGTACACAGGGAGTCGAGGGTTACTGATTGTGGGGTAGTATCTTCGCTTTGTTCTGGCTTTATAAAGACGCAAGTTTTCTCCACATAATCAGAGCTGGGAATAAAGTATTCGTTTTCCTGATCATCAACGGTTGTTAAATTTCTAGCGAAAAGATAATCTTCAAATTTCTTTCTTTCTTCTACAAAAGTTTGTGGTTGCATATATACTCCCTATTCAAAGTACAAATTCCAAATCTGTTCTAAATGACTTGGTATATTATCGAAAAATTTTTCTATAACTTTAGTATTAAATTCGGAGCCAGGATCATCTTTATATGATAATGTGTTAAGATCATTTTGTACTAAAAGGGCTGGTTTGTTCTCCTCATCTTTAATTGTGATCGGTAAATATCTCAATCTCACCCATGAATTAAGTTGAAAATCTTCCCAATTATATTTTTTCAATGAATGAATTTCAAACCTTTTAGGATTATGAAATGGTCGTCCCTTACTGGTTTGGGCTTTATTGCAAAATTTATCCATTATTAAAGATAAAACATCATCTCGAATTATCAATCTTTCAGTAACATATCCGATTCTTTGAACCATTAAACCTAGTTCCGAAGAGAATTCTACCAAGAATTTTGGCAAATCTGAATAATAGGATGAATAATCAATTACATCAACGACTAAGTCTATTGGAACACTAAATTCCAAATTAGTTCTTGAGGGAGCGACTGAGAGCGATAATAGCTTGTCAGAAGATTGTAATGTAATTCTCGGGATATCTGCAGGAGCATCCTGAGGTATAGGGAGGATGGTTGGTTCTCCATCTAAGCGACCTTCCAATAAATTGAATGCGACATTTGCTATTTTAAGGGAGTTGGTTATGTTGAAATCAGGAGTAAATATCGCAGCCAATACTTTTACAACTGTAAATTCAAGCATCAACAATATTCCTTTTTGGCGACAATAAAAACAAGTGAATGGTTCTTTTGGAGTTTTTTAAGCTGCAAGATTGTTTATTATAACATTCATATATCAGATAAGGGAAAAATGCAATATAGTTTCAATATCTTTTGCCCAAGCAAGCGGTCGGTTTTTTACTGAACCCTTGAATAATTGGTCTTTCTACCGGTTCTGCCGGTTCGTTATTTTGTATTACCATTGGATCCCCGGCAAGAACAAATCAGAGGTTGACGGTCTTGATGATCCTGATTATCAGCACCCAAATGCACCCCCCCTGCACCCAAAGGCCCGCCAAACAGAAAAAGGGTTAACCGCAATTGGCTAACCCTTTGATTTTGTTGGTGGGCGGAACAGGGCTTGAACCTGTGACCCTCGGCTTGTAAGGCCGATGCTCACCCAGCTGAGCTACCCGCCCACATTAGGGTTTAGTCCATAGTATTTAAAGACCTGAACAGCTAACAATATAACAATATCAAGTCAAGATAAAATCGCTTTGCGATTTTATAAAACGTCCGCCTGGTGAACTTAAAAAAAGGAACTCATATTAAAGCGGTTGGCTGCTCCCCATCCACATCCTTAGACATGATTTCAAATGGAATATCACTTTCTTGAAACAGCTTATCGCCTTCATTTAGGATTAAGGCCTGGGGCAGAACCTCGTCCATATGTTCGGCAAAAACGATTTCGATCTGTTTGGCGACAGTAGTAGGTATGTCCTTTAAATCCTTTTGGTTTTCTTTAGGTATCACGACTTTCTTGATCCCACCCCGATGCGCGGCCAGAATTTTCTCCTTTAATCCTCCCACCGGCAGCAGGCGGCCCCGCAGGGTGAGCTCGCCGGTCATGGCAATATCGCGGTAAACCGGCCGTTTGGTGAGGGCCGACACCAGCGATGTACACATTGCAATCCCGGCTGAAGGACCGTCTTTGGGAATGGCGCCTTCAGGGATATGGATGTGAATATCTTTCGTTTTGTAAAACTCGTCGTCGATCGCAAGCTGACCGGTGCGGGACCGAACGTAACTTACGGCGGCCTGGGCTGATTCTTTCATCACATCTCCCAGCTTGCCGGTCATAATCAGTTCACCCTTGCCGGGCATTATCAAAGTTTCAACCCACAGCAAATCTCCGCCCACCTGGGTCCAGGCCAGTCCGGTAACAATACCGATTTGATCCTTTTCCTCTATCTGTCCGTGCCTGAAACGCGGCGGACCTAAGCGTTTTTGAATTGATTGGGCCGTTATTTTGAAAGTTTTAACACCCTTTTTCTTGGCGGCCTCGCGGGCAATTTTGCGGCAGACCGAGGCAATCTCACGTTCGAGATTTCTTACCCCGGATTCGCGTGTATACCGCCGAATGAGCTGCATGACCGCATTTTTGGAAAATCGCAGGTCATAATCAGACAACCCGTTCATTTTGATCTGTTTGGATATTAGAAAACCCCTGGCGATATGATATTTTTCATATTCGGCATAGCCGGGAAGGTGTATAACTTCCATCCGGTCTTGCAAGGGAAGCGGTATCTCCGGAAGGGTATTGGCGGTCGTGATAAAGAGAACGTCTGAAAGATCGTAATCAATATCAAGGTAGTGGTCATTGAAACTAAAGTTCTGTTCGGGATCAAGCACCTCCAGCAGGGCCGCCGAAGGATCACCCCGGAAGTCCATGCTCATTTTATCGACTTCGTCAAGGCAAAACACCGGGTTGTTGGCCCCTACTTTTTTCAGAGACTGGATTATCTTGCCCGGCAGCGCACCGATATACGTGCGCCGGTGGCCCCGAATTTCAGCTTCATCGCGTACGCCCCCTAAGGAGAGACGCACAAACTTTCTGCCGGTAGCCCTGGCAACCGATTTTGCCAGCGATGTCTTGCCGACACCGGGCGGGCCGACAAAACACAGGATTGGCCCCCGGATCTTTTTGACCAAAGATTGGACCGCAAGGTATTCTAAGATGCGCTCTTTGGGTTTTCCCAAACCATAATGATCTTCATCTAATATTTTCTCGGCTTCATCAATATCTGTACGCACCTTGCTTCTGTCGAACCAGGGCAGGCTGATCATCCAGTCTATGTAAGTGCGCACTACGGTTGCTTCGGCCGACATGGGCGTCATCATCTTGAGCTTTTTAAACTCATGCCGGGCTTTAGCAGCGGCCTCCTTGGACATACGTTTGCGCTTGATGCGTTTTTCAAGATCCTTGAGTTCGTTACCAGGATCTTCTTCCGTTCCGATCTCCTTTTTGATGGCCCGCATCTGCTCGCTCAGATAATAATTTTTCTGAGTCTTTTCCATCTGATCCTTGACGCGCACCTTTATGCGCTTATCCATCTGAAAAATATCGATCTCCATCTTTATCAAACGCAACAATAGAGAAAGTCGATCTTCCAGGATGATAGTCTCCAGCAGGCGCTGTTTATCCTCGATCTTGAAGGAAAAATGGGCGGCCACGGTGTCAGCCAGCTTGCCGGGATCAGAGATGGTGGCAACACTGTTGACCAGATCTTTGGAAATGTTCTGGTTTATTTTGGCATACTCGCTGAAGCTTTTATTAATGGCCCGCGTATGCGCCATACTCTCTGCATCCGATAATGATTGTTCCGCAATCGTCGTGATTTCAACCTTAAAAAACTCTTTGTTTTTTACAAAACGAGAAATTTTTCCTCTGGATTTTCCTTCAACCAGGGCTTTAACCGTGCCATCCGGGAGCCGCAGCAGCTGCAAAACGCTGGCAATGGTTCCGACGGTACTGATATCTTTTGCCGTAGGGTTGTCAACTTTGGCCTTTTTCTGAGTGGCTAAAAACACTCTTTTGTCATTGTTCATGGCATCGGTAAGGGCGCTGACTGATTTTAAACGCCCCACAAAAAGCGGTGCAACCATGTGCGGAAAAACAACAATGTCTCTTAACGGTAATAGCGGCAGGACCTCAGGCGGGGCCTGGGAATCATCTTCTTTAAAAAACTTTGGGAAATTAATCATGACTCTCTCTTTGATTTCTTTGCTCGTAAACGTTTCAAGCGCTATGCTTTATGCGCTTGTAAAGATATTGTAAAACAACCTCAAACCTAAAACGTGATGCATTCGACTTTTTACGACGCCATCATCTGTGCTAAGCCTGCTTTTTGGTCTGCTCAAACAACAAGATCGGATCTTCTTGGTTGAGCACTACATCTTCTCCAATAACGCACTCCTTGACATTGTCCAAGGAAGGAATTTCATACATGATTTCGATCATGCAGCCCTCCAGAATGGCGCGCAGTCCCCTGGCGCCGGATTTGCGTTTCAAGGCCTCATTGGCAATGGCTGAAAGGGCGCTGTCCGTAAATCTAAGATTGACCCCTTCTATCTCCATAAGCTTTTTAAACTGCTTGACCAAAGCATTTTTCGGCTCTATTAAGATTCTGATCAGCGCATCCGCATTCAACAAGTCAAGCGTTGCCACCACCGGCAGACGGCCAAGAAATTCAGGGATCAGACCAAACTTTATCAAGTCTTCAGGCTGAACTTCCTTTAAGATTTCACCGATTTTTTTCTCATCCCGTTTGACGATTTTAGCCCCGAACCCCATGGTTTTGGACCCCATGCGCCGCTGGATAATCTCTTCGAGTCCGGTAAAGGTCCCGCCGCAGATAAAGAGGATGTTGGAGGTGTCAACCTTGACAAAATCCTGCTGGGGGTGCTTCCGGCCGCCCTTAGGCGGTACGCTGGCCGTGGTTCCTTCTATAATTTTTAAAAGGGCCTGCTGCACCCCTTCCCCGGAAACATCACGGGTAATAGACGGATTTTCGGATTTGCGGGCAATTTTATCGATTTCGTCAATGTACACAATGCCGCGCTTGGCTTTTTCCACATCATAATCAGCATTCTGAAGCAGCGACAGGATTATGTTTTCCACATCCTCACCGACATAACCTGCTTCGGTCAAGCTCGTGGCATCAGCAATGGTAAAGGGTACCTTTAAAAATCGGGCCAGGGTCTGGGCCAGCAGCGTTTTGCCACAGCCGGTAGGTCCTATCAGGAGTATGTTGCTTTTCTGGATTTCCACATCTCCTGTTTTAACAGTAGTTTCAAGACGCTTGTAATGGTTATATACTGCTACTGCGAGTATTTTTTTGGCCGGATTCTGTTCAATCACATATTCGCTCAGCAGCTGTTTGATTTCTTTGGGGATAAGAATCTGTTCCAGATTTTCGGTATCTTTCTCTATTTCCTCTTCAATGATTTCACTGCACAGCTGGATGCATTCATCGCATATATAAACCGCAGGTCCGGCTATAAGTTTCTGCACTTCTTTCTGGTTTTTACCGCAGAATGAGCAGAAGAGGTTGTCGTTGGCATCACCTTTTTTTGTCATTTTAGCTCTCCGCCTTTTCTATTTTCTCAAAATCTTCCCGGTTGACAATAACATGATCGACTATGCCGTATTCTTTGGCTTCTGCGCCGGTCATGAAAAAATCACGGTCCGTATCGTCTTGTATTTGTTTTATATCTTTGCCTGTATGCTTCATCAGGATACTGTTGAGGGTGTCTTTCATGCGCAGAATTTCACTGGCCTGAATGGCAATATCAGAGGCTTGGCCGCTAAAGCCGCCCATGGGCTGATGGAGCAGGATCCTTGCATTGGGAAGGGTATAGCGCTTGCCTTTGGTGCCGGCAGTCAGCAGGAGTGCCCCCATGCTGGCGGCCTGACCAATGCATACGGTAGCAATGTCCGGCTTAATGTATTGCATGGTATCGTAAACTGCCAATCCGGCCGTAACCACACCGCCGGGCGAATTGATGTAAAAATTAATGTCCTTTTCCGGTTCTTCGGATTCAAGAAATAAAAGCTGCGCTATGATTAGGTTCGCAATCTCATCATTCATGGCAGAACCTATAAATAATATCCTGTCCTTAAGGAGCCGTGAAAATATATCATAGGCACGCTCGCCCCGGCTGCTCTGCTCGATTACCATTGGTATTAGCGGCACTAATTATCTCCTTTTATCAATTACTTAAAAACAAAAATTGTAACTTCTCAATAAGTTAGGGTTTAGAAAAGCGTCGGGCTTCAGAATTTTTCAAAAAAGGCGCTATCAATATGTAAAATCACTAAAAGTGATTTTATATGAAGCGGCTTTGCCGCGCTGAAGCCCTTTTCCCCGAGGTTATTGAGAAGTTACCAAAAATTATAGTTAGAAATCAAATTGATGCCCGGACTATTGCTGATCCTCTTGTTCTTTATCCGCTTGCAGTGCTTTTTCAGGCTCCACTTCTTCTACGATGCTATCTTCAATTATAAGCTTAATTGCATTTTTTTCAAGGAGGGTGTGCTTGAATATTTCAAGCTTATCACCATTCTGTTGATAATAGCTACGGATTTGTTCGGCGGGCTGATTAAGATTGGCGGCTATCTCCTCAAAACCTTTTTCCAGTTCTTCGTCCGCCAGGGTCAGCGTTTCCTGGTCGATGATATGGCTCAAGATCAGGTGGCGTCTTACCTGCTTTTCAGCGGTGTCTCGATATTGTTCGGAAAGCTTTTCCTTGGAAAGTCCCGCCTCTTCCATGGACTTATTATAATAGGCAAAAGACCTCTCAGCCTCTTCAACGATTCCTTCCAGTTCATATTCGACCATCGATTCGGGCAATTCAAACTCTGTTTTGGCAATCAAAGCTTCAAAAATCTGTTCATTCAGCTCATGTTCAGCCCGTTTATCATAGCCCTGCTTCAGGTTGTCGGTGATGGCCTTTTTCGCTTCATCCAGGTTGTCATACTGGCCCAGTTGTTTTGCAAATTCATCATCGATTTCCGGCAGCTTTTCTTCCCGGATTTCGTTGACCGTCACCTTAAAAGTTATTTCCTGGTTGGCCAGCTTAGCATTAAAGTAGTCTTCGGGAAATTTAACCTCTATTTCACGGCTTGCGCCCGGTTGCATGCCTATTATCTGTTCGTCCAACTCTTTTAAAATGCTCCCGGCGCCGATTTTCATGGTGAAATTTTTGGTCTTTTGGGTTTCGACAAAGGGCTGTCCGTCTTTAAAACCTTCGTAATCGATGCTGACAAAATCGTTTTCCTGAACCGGTCGCTCCTCGGTAATAGGTTCCGGTTTGGCCAGGTTTTTTTGAAGCAGTTTAAGTTGCGTATCTACCTCTTCATCACTGACCTCATACAGAGTCTTTTTCAACGTTAAGCCCTTGAAATCCAGTTCCCCAAGCTCCGGTTTTACTTCCACGGTAGCTTCATACTTATAAGGCCCTTTTTCGTTAAGTCCGGGCGGATCCAGCTGTGGTTGCCCCACAATTGACAGATCGGTCTCCTTTAGTGCCGCTATAAATGAATCCTGGAGCAACCTGGAAGTAACATCATTATGAACATCCTTTTTAAACATGCGCTCCAAAATCGATCGAGGCGCCTTTCCAGGACGAAATCCTTTGATTTTTGCTTTTTTCTTGAGGATTTTGTAAGCATTGTCAAGTTCCCGGACTACATCTTCTTCAGGAACCTCAATATGAAGGATCTTTTTAACAGTGCTTACATCTTTAACCGTAACTTGCATAACATTCCTTTTTAATAAGTGCGAGAGGGGAGACTCGAACTCCCACTCTGTACCCAGAACTGGATCCTAAGTCCAGTGCGTCTACCAGTTCCGCCACTCTCGCATGTCGGTATCTGGAGACCTTTGCAAAACGCCCCCTCTAGAAAGCTTCAAAACTGTTGCTTGAACAATATCTTTATATATATTAAAGATCAATAAAAAGCTATATCAAAAATATTATCAAACCCTCAGGGTGTCAAGAAAATTGAGCAAAGCATCCATCATGTCACCATACTGCAAACAGCATGCCATTGTTTTGCGTCTGATTGCTCTATGTTGCGCAATTTTGCTGCCGGTCATTTTGGTGGCCGAAGGATATGCCAAAAAACCGAACATTGTTAATTATCAAAGGGTTATTGTTATCGATCCCGGGCATGGAGGGTATGCTAAGGGGGCCAAGGGTCCCGAAAGAACCTTAGAAAAAACCGTAACGTTCAATCTTGCCCGCATAATCGCTGTTGAACTTTCCAACACCTATAAGGTGATTTTGACACGCACCGATGATTATTGGCTTGATATTCCGGGCCGCACGGCAACGGCCAACCATGAGGTCGCCGACCTGTTCATAAGTATCCATACGGGTGGTAGTTTTCATTATCAGGCCAGCGGTATGACGCTTTATTATTTCAAAGAGCCTTTAGGCCCGGCCCTGACACAAACAACCGAACTATTAAAACCGCTAAAATCCGGCACTCAGATACCCTGGAAGAAAATTCAAAACCGGCATAAAACCACCAGCAACGCCCTGGCCGAATTGATTCGCAAACGCATTAACGCGCAGGTAATATTTATCGAAAGCAAAGTTCGCGGGGCACCGCTGATGGTGCTTGAGGGAGCTGATATGCCGGCGGTTGTCATTGAAATCGGCTATATCACCAACCCGGCTGAAGAAAAATCATTGCGTGATATCAATGTCTTGTCCAAAATTGCCAAAGGAATCCGCGCCGCTATTGACGAGTTTTTCCAAAAAGTCCGTTGACCCAAATTTTTATATTAAATTAGCCACAGACCCACGCGGACAATCGCAGACATATCCCTTTTGCTCGGCCGACCCCCCGTGAAAATGATCAGCCCTTCACGGACCAAGCTGGCCGAACAAAAACTATCTTCGCTGTCGCGAAAAATCACCCTCATCACTTTAAACCTAAATCGTGCTGAATTCGACTCGTACGGATTCAGCATTATAGTCTTGCAGGTTTAAAAAAAGCGTGTTAGGAATTATTGATGATCGGGGCGTGGCGCAGCCTGGAAGCGCGCCTGCTTTGGGAGCAGGAAGTCCCCAGTTCAAATCTGGGCGCCCCGACCA
>NZ_JAZFTO010000038.1:0-6481 GCF_036446775.1 Candidatus Desulfatibia sp. | reverse complement strand
AGGTCCAGTTTAATCGCCACCATCCGAAACCGCAACTTCTTTCCGATCAAAATATATTGCGAAGCCATTGCAGACGCGATTATCCGGGTCTTTAACAACAACGAAACTTCTGAAGAACTTTTCTTTGATGCGAAGGACCTCTTCATTAAGCCCCAAGAAGAATGAATAAGGTTACTGGCATGCAGCTTAAGACGCTGGGATTGTGTGGTGAATATCTCAGTACACTTCTGGCCCATCTCAATGTCACCCGGTTCCATCCTCAAAAGATCTGCATATCCCACTAACCCGCTAATTGCATTGTTCAGTTCATGTCCAATACTGCCCGCAATAATTGATACTGAAGTCTGTTTTTGCGAAGCTGCTTGCACAGCTCAACTCTATTTATCCCCGGCATAATCTTACTCCCTGTCAAATAATATCAGCCAAAGGTGATTAAAGGTTTGATAAAATGACTCCATTCTATTCTCATATTGGGCCATATAACAAATTACTTGTACCCTAAAACTCAGCAGGTATACTCAATTGGGGTTAAAATGCGGTTTTCCCTTTTTTCTTGATCTCCTCTTCACGCAGCCGGGCTACTTGTTCTTCTTTGAACAGCAATGTTTCAATGTTAGGAGCAAAATATATTACGGTATGGTATTCAGGGTCGCCATAACGGTCTTTACTTATGGATATAACCAAAATTGATTTGTCTTTTTCCCAGTATAAAGACCTGGCTTCCTTTTGCTCCCAGTTGATGGTTTTCGGCTCTCCATGTTTTTCCCGGATGGTTTCGATAATAAGTGAACCCTCTTTTTTTGATGATATTTTAAACAGTAAGGGCTTTTTTGTGTAGCCTGAAAATACCAGTTCTACATATTTAAAAGGCACTTTTTTTCTTTGGGAGTACCGGTACATTAATTTTATAATATTATGTTCTACCCTTTCTCCAGGAGGAAAATTTAATCGTTTATTGAGTTGGTCCAATTCTTTGAAATATTGTTGTATAAATCCTTGGTAGTTAACGGTCAGGTCAAGGGGGCTGCGCCTTTCGATAGCATCGGAGCCCAGTTTGTCTCTCAATTCGTCCCGCATATTGGCCGTCAGCTCCGAATCAACACCAAGATCAAAAAAGGTAAAACCTTCCTGACTCTTGAGAACCAGGGCAGATTTGGAATTTCCGGTTGTATAATCATTGCCGGCGAATATAATAACTACAGCTACAATGATACCTAAAACGAAAAAGATCCCTGCAGAAATTTGAATTTTCTTGTTCTTTAATACCGACATAAAATAACCTCTCGGCAGCACGTCCTTTTGTTTTGCATTTTATCGTCCTCCATAATATTGAAGTTTAAAGCAATAAAGTCAAGAGCGTTAATTAACTTGATTGCTTAGGATTCCTTTAATCAAGCGGCGTAGCCGCGTTGTATAAAATCGCGAAGCGATTTTATGACTTGATTAAATCTGAATATTGGTCTTAAGTGAAAGATAAACATAATTATATCTAACCGTTGTTAGAGATACACCCATGAAACGTACATTTTTTACAAGCATTATTTTACTTGTTTGTATCGCTTTTTTCCTTTCCGTTTGGGGATTTGCTCAAAATAATAAAGATACTTTACCTCGCCGGGCTTTGGAAAAGCTGACCCTTGAAAACGCCGCGATGTGTGAGGAGATCAAAGAATATACCCCCTATAATTCAGCGGTTGTTTTTTCCATCAAAATCGGTAAAGTATCCTGTTTCACCTCATTTGATCCCGTGCCTGAAAAAACATTTATATACCACAAATGGTATCACCGGGATAAACCCAGTACCAAAAAAAAATTGACCCTTAATCCGCCTCGCTGGTCAACATACAGCAGTATCCTGCTTCGAGAAACCGACAAAGGTCCCTGGCGGGTGGAAATTAGCGATCAGAAGGGCAATCTGCTTCGTATTTTAAGGTTTAGCATCACGGATTGATACCTGAATTTTGCAAAATTAAGGTAATAGACGATGGATATGCTTTTGTCTTTTTTGGCAACAATTCACTGGCAGGATGTCGCTGATATCCTGCTGCTTAGTTATATTCTGTTTCGGCTTTACGTGCTTTTCAGAGGAACCCATGTTTTCCGGGTGATTGCCGGACTTGTGATCCTCTGGTTTTTTCAGCGCATCGCTGTATTTTTGGGGCTGATTTTAACCAGCTGGGCCTTGCAGGGGATTACGGCGGTTGCCACGCTCATTATCATCATTGTTTTTAGAAATGAAATTCGCAGCGTTCTGCAGGCCAAAAATTTAAAAGCCATTCTCTGGAGTTCCCCCATTAAAACTGCTCACACGCCCACAGAAGTCATCGCAGAAAGTATTCTGGCACTATCGCGCCAACACATCGGGGCTTTGATTGTATTTCCCGCCATGGAAAACCTGCGGGATTTTGTCCAAAGTGGCATCCAATGGAACGGACTGCTCTCTAAAGAAATGATTGCGAGCATATTCTGGCATGATAATCCTGTTCATGACGGTGCCGCCATAATCCAGGAGGATCGGATTACCGAAGTCGGAGTTATCCTGCCTTTATCATACCGCAACGACCTGCCTTCACATTACGGCACGCGCCACCGGGCCGCATTAGGATTGGCCGAGGTAACCGGCGCTTTGATTATCGTCGTATCCGAAGAAACCGGTAATGTTGTGGCGGCTAAAGACTCCAACATCATCGACATCGGCACTAATGATGAGCTGATAAAAATATTAAAGGATCATGCCGGCGTATTTGAAGAAGAGAAGGGTTTCTTTAGAAAAGAAAAACTCGAGCTCGGCATCGCCGCTCTGGCTTCTCTTATCTTAATAACCGCCGTGTGGTTCAGCTTTTCAAGGGGTCTGGATACCCTGATGACCCTGGAAATACCTGTGGAATATACTAAAAGCGATCCTAAGATCGAAATAATTGAAACATCCGTCAATGCCGTCAGTCTTCAATTGGGAGGGTCAAGCGCCCTGATAAAATCGATTCGACCGGAACAGATTCAGGTGCGGCTGGATTTGGACAAAGCTGTTGCCGGTCGCAATACGTTTTCCATCACCCGGGATAACATTACCCTGCCGCCGGGCATTTTTCTAAAAAAAGTCAGCCCGTCGGTGGTTGAGGCGACCCTGGAGGTCATCATAAAAAAAGCATTGCCCTTGCAGGTGGACTGGGTTGGTAAATTGCCGGAGCATTTGATCCTTTCCGAGATTAAGCTTGACCCTGAAAAAATTGAAATCATCGGCGGTAATCGAATTTTGGAAAACATCTCCACCATCTATACGGCCAAGATACCGCTTGATAACCTGCAACAATCCGGAAGCATGATGATTAACCCGGTCCTCAATCCCGCATCCTTAAAAATTTCATCAGAATCAAAAGACCAGATTATTGTTTCGTATGTGATTAAACCAAGACGGCAATAAATGTAGGCGTTCAAAGGTTCAGAGTTCCCCGTTCAGCCTGCGACGAGCCCTTCGGCTGTGAGCTCAGGGTCGAACGCTTCAGCCGAGTCGGGTTACCTTAAACCTCTGAACCTATGAACCCCTGAACGGCTACCAATAAATCCCCTTGACAAACGACAATCGAACAACTATATTCCTCAAAATGAATATATGGTGGGTCTAAATGAAAGACTTTGTCAAGGTCATGAAAGCGCTTTCCGATCCGAACCGGGTCAAAATAATCAAAATGCTTCAGCATAAGAAGCTGTGTGTCTGCGAAATTCAGGCCCTTTTGCAAATCGCCCAGCCCAGCGTTTCCAAACATCTTAAAATGCTTGAAAGTACTGGTTTTGTGATGTCATCCAAAGATGGTTTGTGGGTCAACTACCATCTCTCGGATGGCAGCTCGTCGCCTTATGTGGCCAGCATTCTAGGCAATCTTAAACACTGGTTGAATGCTGATCCTGAGACGGTGGACATCATTGCTAAACTGCCGGATATCCGGCGTGAAGACCTGTGCAAACAATAAGACTAAATAGCTAAATAGCTATACAGCTATTTTGCTTCTATCCGAAATAGGTAAAATCCCGGCCAAAGACGATATAAAATCCTGGTTGACCGGTTAAGAGGAGAAAAAATAGTGACAACTGAAGCTTGCATCACCAAAGAGGCCCAAGGACTCAGTTTTTTCGAAAAATATCTTTCCGCCTGGATAGCACTCTCGATCATAGCCGGGATTGTCCTCGGCAAGATCGCCCCGGGAGTGGCCCAATACCTTGACAGTCTGGCCATATTCGTTGGAGAAGCACCGGTGGTTTCCATTCCTATCGCCGTCTGCCTTTTCTTCATGATGTATCCCATCATGGTCAAAATCGATTTCGGCGAAGTCCTGATGGCCGGCAAAAATATCAAACCGGTAGGGCTGACCCTCTTCGTCAACTGGGCCGTAAAGCCCTTCACTATGTATGCCATTTCGCTTTTCTTCTTAGGTACGCTCTTTTATAATTTTATCGGTCCCGAAGCCGTGGATCACGTCAAAATGCCGCTGGGGCTGAATCTTGCTGTAGGCGGAACTTACGGCGTGGGTCAAGTGGTGCTGGTCAACGGGGTTAAAATGCTTCAAGTACCTCTCTGGCGGAGTTACCTGGCCGGTTGCATCCTTCTGGGAATTGCGCCCTGCACGGCCATGGTCCTGGTCTGGGGGTCTCTGGCCCGTGGCAACGACGGGCACACACTGGTGATGGTGGCCATTAACTCTCTTGCCATGCTTTTTCTTTTCGGTCCTCTGGGCGGTTTCCTGCTGGGTATAGGGCGGCTTCCGGTTCCGTGGCAGGCGCTGGTGCTTTCCATTGGAATCTACGTGGCCCTGCCGCTTGTAGCGGGCTATATTTCCAGAAGACTCATTATTAAAGCCCGCGGGGAGGCCTGGTTCAAAGAGAAATTTCTCCATGTACTAACGCCCTTTACAATTACGGCCCTGCTGATTACGCTCGTGCTGCTCTTCTCCTTCAAGGGCGACGTGATTTTATCCAACCCGCTGACCATTCTCTGGATCGCAATTCCCCTTTTCATTCAGACCAACCTGATTTTCTGGCTGGCCTACGGTCTGGCCAAACTGATGAAACTGGATTATAAAGATGCGGCCCCGTCGGCCATGATCGGAGCCTCCAATCATTTTGAAGTGGCCATCGCTACTTCGATCATGCTTTACGGCCTTTCCTCGGGCGCGGCCCTGGCTACCGTTGTGGGAGTATTAATTGAAGTACCGCTAATGCTCATGCTGGTTAAAATTTGTCTTAAAACAGACCACTGGTTTTCCTGAACAAACTATGATGGCGTCGTAAAAAATCCCATCTACTGCGTTGTAGTATTTTTTCAGACACTCGGCATACTACATGTATGGCCTCGTTCCTGAAAAAATACTACGCCTTGTATATGAACCTTTTTACTTAGCCATCTATAATTGAATTCGTGACTTTTTACTAGATCATCAACTATGATAAATTCTTAACATGCATAAAAACAAACCTGATAAAAACCTTCTCCCTTGTGAGAGTGCTCAACATGTGAACCAGGTGCGGCGTATTTCCTGGATCGGACTGGCTGTCAATTTATTCCTGGCGACGCTGAAATTTGTGGTCGGGTTTGTGGGCAACAGTCAGGCGGTTATCGCCGACGCGGTCCACAGCCTTTCGGACATGGGCACGGACCTGGCCGTGATTTTTGGCGTAAAATACTGGTCGGTGCCTGCCGATGAAGACCACCCTTACGGGCATTGGCGTATCGAAACCATCGTCACGGCGGTTATCGGCATTTCTCTGGTGATGGTTGCCATGGGAATCGGCTACAATTCCCTGGCAACTATGCGGGATATGCATTTAAAGCAGCCCGGATGGATCGCGCTTGTAGGCGTAGTGGTCTCTATCGTACTCAAGGAATGGCTGTATCACTGGACCTTTGCGGTCGGCCGGCGCACAAAATCTTCCGCCGTGATTGCCAATGCCTGGCATCATCGCAGCGACGCTTTAAGCTCAATACCGGCCCTAATTGCCGTAACCGCTGCCGCCATACATCCAAGCCTGGCCTTTTTGGATTATGTCGGCGCTCTGGTCGTATCACTCATTATTCTCAAGGTTTCCTGGAAAATATTAAGCCCGGCCCTTTCAGAGCTTACAGACCGCGGCGCGCCTCACAAAGATCGGGAAAAAATAAAATCTATCGCCATGGATGTAAATGGAGTGAAACATGTCCATGCCATTCGTACCCGCAAGGTAGGAACTGGTCTTTTCGTGGACCTTCATGTTCTGGTGGACGGCGAGACGCCTGTTCGCAAAGGGCACCAGATATCTCGATTAGTCAAATACAAATTGATTGAGCAGGGGCCCGAAATACTTGATGTCGTCGTGCATCTGGAACCATATGACGACCAAAAATAATGGCGTCGTAAAAAGTCCCATCTACGGCGCTTGTCCGCCTCAGGCGGGTTGTAGTATTTTTGCAGACATTAGGCATACTACATGTATGGCCTCGTTCCTGCTTGCG
>NZ_JAZFTO010000037.1:0-21336 GCF_036446775.1 Candidatus Desulfatibia sp. | reverse complement strand
AGTTGATGTAGAAGATGCGTGGAAAGCGGGTTACTGATAACTGTCACGGCTACTGCGTTCCGACAAAAAAAGGCCTAAACGTTTGTTCATCCTGTTCAAGGGCCGCCCGGACCTCTTGAAGCATCCTTTCCTTATCCCCGGGAAGCCTGCCTTGAAGGTTGATATAGTTGGTGTAATGGTCGCTGAAAAGATTGGAAGCTGTGTCGCCCTGTCAGCCACCGTACTCTACGCACTCTGCAACAACCTGGCGTTGATCTTCGGGCTTAGTGCTTTGCGGGGATTTTCCGAGGTGATTATTCTGGCTGCGTCCTATTCGCTCTCATCAATACTCATTCCGCCGGCCAAGCGCGCGCGCTACTTCGGCCTGTTCAACGCAACCTATTTTTTAAGCTGGGGGGTGGCCGGCACCCTGATTGTCGGACCATTGACCGACGTACTGATCAGTCGGGGCACCGCCGAGGAGCTGGCCTACCGTATGGCGTTTGTCTCAACCTCTGTCTTGACCCTGCTCGGTTTGATCATACTGGGTGTGCTGCTGTGGACCATGCGGCGTAGCGCCCATAGTCAACCTTGATATTGACTTTTTCCTTAATAATTGATTTCTTCTGTCGTCGGCAACTATTTATAGCGGTTCTCAAAATAACGTTCCGTTTCAGCCACGAAATAATTTCGTTTGAATCAGCAAAAATTCACAAGTAAAAAAACTTTATTACCTGAATACAAAAGGTTGTACCGAAAAATGAAAAAATCCTGTGATGTGTTAGTTGTCGGCGGCGGCGTCATCGGCCTGTTTTGCGCCTATTACTTGCTCAAGGCCGGCCGCGGGGTAACCCTTATCGCGCAAAATGAGGTGGGCACCTGTCGCGGATCTATTGCGCAGTTACGGGTTGACCGCCGAACCTTACGTCGGCCGCGCCCTATATAATTTGGAGCCGGCAATGCACGAAGACGTATACGGGGGCTGGTTCCACACTGCCGACGCCCACCTAAGGCCGGATCGTCTGATGAGTGCCTTAAAAGCGCTTTTGGCGGTAAAAGGTGTGGAAATTATTGAAAACTGCCAACTGCAAGGACTTTCATCCGCCCGGCAGGGAGGCATGGCGGCCGCCACATCCTGCGGAACACTTACTGCACGGGATATTGTTATCGCCGCCGGTGCGTACAGCGGAAAACTGCTTAAGCCTTTGGGAATCAATTTGCCGATTCAGCCGGGCAAAGGTTATAGTATTACCATGAACCGCCCCCAAATATGCCCTACCATCCCGACTATTTTCATGGAAGAAAGCGTTGTCGTCACCCCCTGGACGAGCGGGTACCGCTTGGGCGGCACCATGGAGTTTTCCGGCTTTAATACAGAGGTAATTTCTGAACGTATACGGAATCTGCGCCGTGTGGCCCACCAATATTTGAAAACGCCCGAAGGTGATACGCTGGTAGAAGAATGGGTGGGATTGCGGCCCATGGTGTATGACGATCTACCCATCATTGATCGTACCCCTGGACACTCTAATCTTTTTATAGCGTCCGGACACGGAATGATCGGCCTTTCAACTGCAACGGCAACCGGCAAACTCTTAGCAGAACTGGTGGCCGGGCAAACGCCCTTCATCGACCCAACGCCTTTTGGCATTGGACGCTTTTTTTAAATCAACTAGATATACAGAAGGAATTGCAGAGGCGCTCAAAAGAAACAAGATAAAGCCACTTATCTTCAACAAAGATGGTAGAAATAGTAGACCCATTTTCCACTCTTTCCTTTCGAGAACCAAAGATCTTTATGTAAAACCCTCCAGCTTCTTCCTGTCTGCTCCATCCTGTTTGTTAGATGCCGGAAATAATTCTCATGTTGATTTTAAGCAGCTTTTTGCAATGAGACAGACAATTGATAGCCAAGAGCCGAAAGAGCTTGCTCTATCCGTGGCAGCTTGGTTTGGTGCCTGGGAGAGAGCATCCTGCGTATTTCCTTTTCATCCACACCGAGCCTGCGCGCCAGTTCGGATTTGCTGATGGCTGTCTCACGCACAGCAATATAGAGGGCTGCCTTGGCAGACATTCGGGCAGTCAGCGGGATAGCGTGCTGTCCTTTGCGGATAGATGAAGGGAATGGGAAATCAAGGTTGTCAGCAATGGAAACGGCAATGGCTTCCTCCAGACAATCCCGTGCTTCCTCTAGAGCTTCAGCCATAGTTTCGCCGTCGGTGGCGGCAAAGGGAATATCCGGAAATGTGATTAGAAAAAAACCGGCTTCGTCTTTTTCAATTTTGACTGGATAGGTAAATTGAAACATGCGGCTGCCTCCTTATTTCATGTCATTTTTGTCAAGGCCCAGTTCAGCAAGCATTTTGCTCAGAAGGCCCGGGCCGATCTCTTTTTTGCGGTCTTTCAGGATAGTTTTACGGTTGCCGTAATACAGGGTGCCATGACTACCCTTGCCGCGTTTCGTCTCAAAACGGACAACGATATTGTTTTGCTTGCCAAGTTTTTTCAGCTTTTTGAGAAGTTCGTTGCCGTTCACGTTTCCTTTATAGGTCTTTTTTGTCCGAATGTCAAGGCAAAAATGTCCGAAATTGAAAATGTGTTGATTATGACGACTGGCACAGCGCGAAATTGCCATCTGCCAAGGTAATGCAATAATTTAATAAATCATTAGTCTTGCGCCGCGTCTTTTTTCTTAGCGCTGTCAACGGGTCTTTAAACTCTTTATATTTTCGCAACTTCCACTTCGATAGAAATGGAGGGACATCATCACTATCCTCGGATCCTATTTTTGTTGCACATTTTTTTGAGCAATAATGCTCACTTTTATGATGCAGCGGATTCCCGCAAGCGATGCATTTTTCGGGTTTCCCGTCCCGCACGGGAGGATTAAATTTTGACTTCATATCTCCTTATTTTATTACCGCCGAACGCCCCCGCATAAGCGGCGGGCCGATTTAAGTTATAAGTTCATTTGTATGAGGGCGTGCAGGCCGCTGTTTCTGCCCGTCCGCCTTCATGCGGTTGTTCGGCGATGCCGATTAAATAGAAAACTAACTGTGAATTTCAGAAAGAACTTTTTTTAGGATATCATCAACCCATTGAATATTCTCTAATACCTCTTGAGGCGCGTTTCCTTGGGAGCAAATATTTCTAATAATGAGAAGAAGTGGAGGCATTAGCCTTAGATTTCTTACAGCTTCCCAACTCATTGCTTCATCAATATGGAATAAAGCTCGATCCCATCCTTCAAATCCTGCTGCTTCAGCCACGGATTCCCTTAAAAGAATCCATGCACCTTGAAGATCAGAAAGAATAGTTTTTTCATATCCTGTCGGTTCTTTAGTAAATGGCATAATTTCCGTATTTTTTACGCCGAACAGATATTAGTGGGAATCCTGGTTATTCAATATGCGGGATTCCCGATAGTACCATATCGCGGGATTCCCGATAGCAACCTATTGCAGGCCACGCTATAATATGTATTTACCGATACGCACAATAAAATCGTGTCACGATTTTATGAAACTCCCGCAGAATAGCTGCGGAATCTAAATAGCGAAAGGCTAAAAAAGGTTCCTATCTTTCTTTCTTTGAATTCATCCTGCGCTGCCTCAAACGAGCGGGATCTCCACGGCGTTTCGACCCCGTGAAACGGGATTTCCGCTTCGCTCCAACAAGCAGCGGGAAATTCAAATTTCTGAACCTTTGAACCTCTGAACCTGTGAACGGTTACCATATATCATGCATCAAGAATCAAGTAACCAGCTTCCAGTAACCCGAAACCCGAAACCCGAAACTCGCATCCTGCATCCTGCATCCTGCATCTTTGATTCTGTCTTGACACAGCACCCGCTTTTAGCCACACATCCGTATATTATCGGATAATTACGAGACTTTTAATTATTACAAAGCTTTAATGGATTCTTCCGTCCTTGCTTCCCGAATAGGGCGGCCCCTGGCGCTCTTTTCTCCTGTTAGATTTTGCTGCTTTACTCCCATTATTATTTCCCTGATTACCTTCCGTCTGCTTTGACTGTCCCTTGCCTTTACCATTGCCGGGTTTAGCATATACAGGAGCGGCCCCTGTTTTTTCTATAGACTTATTTATATGCCGATTATAGCTCATCATAGGTAATACATTGATTTGCCTTGACATATCGGTTGTTTTTTATAATAATTTTATTACCATGAAAAAGATGCTTGTAATATTGGTTGCGTTTATTATTTTTCCATCTCTTTTACTGGCACAGACTCCGGAACAAGCCAGAAGGATAGAAGAGCAAAAGAGGGAGAACCTGCGGCCAACCGAAGGACAAACTTCAAAGGTAAAAAAGAAAACTCCACCACCGCTCGACCCCATTGATCTTGTCTATTTTGCAGAACTAATGCTAAAGAAGATCACCTACCGCTATGATATCTCCAAAGCCATTGTCATCTTGATGGGGGTTGAAAACCAGTTCATAGACCTCGGCTCCCAAATTACCTTTCTTAAAAACGAAAACATTCTGCCCAAAAAATTTGATAAAAAAGAATTTGATGTCACAAAACCACTTCGGAAAGGACTCACCGCCTATATGTTTTGTAAGGCTTTGAAAATAAAGGGCGGCATCTTATTGACACTTTTCGGCGTAAATCAACGGTATGCGCTGAAGGAATTAGTTCATCAGGGGGTGATGTCATCCGGGAATGTAAAAGATGTTGTTAGCGGTGAAGAACTGGTCTTAATACTCACCCGGGCCGGCATTTACATGGCAAAAAAACAAAAAATAAAGCAAGATAAACAAAAGACTTAAATGAGAAATGTATTATTTATAGCTCTGATTTCTATCGCCTTATCTTTGATTGCAGGCAGTGCCGCGGCGCAGACTGCCGAGAAAAGAATAAGGATTGAAATGGAAAAAAGGAAGGCCTTAGAGCAGACAGAGCTAAAAATATTGGAAGGCGAGGACAGACTTGTCATTGATTACGGGGGATGGATCAATTTCAGATACGATGACTATAAAGACGATGATAACGATTCTTCCGCCGAGGACAGCCTTGATTATACCTATTCTGCTGATTTTCGCCTTTGGATGAAGGCCACCCTCAAACCACCTCCCGGCGCTGCATATAAAAATGAACATTCCCTCTATATAAGGCTGAAAGACCTTCACATTAACAGCTACCCCAAGGATATAAATGATGGTTATGACCATGATGGACCCCACCTTGATTATGGTTATTTTCTTTTTAATTTTAACCCTTACCTGCTTGAGGTTGGAAGGCGCTATTACAGCGTGGGCCAGGGGATTGCTTACGGCAATTTGCACGATGGTTTGGAGTTCCGGAGCGAACTTGAATATTGGACTTTAAGGGCCCTTGTCTCTCACACCCTTCGCCACGAGGATAATATCGATACCAGTGTTCCCGGGTGGGACAAGAAAAGCAGCAGGTTTTTCTATGGGCTGGAAGGAACCTATCTTGGGATTCCTAATCAAGGCGTATATTTCTATTTGCTGGTGCAAAAGGATGAATCCCCTGAAGACCCGGATGACCCTCTTCGTGATTACACATACGATTCCGAATACCTGGGTCTTGGCTCCCAGGGAAAGATAACTGACACCATACACTACTGGGCGGAGATAATAAGGCAAACCGGAGAAAGCCGGGTATATGCTACCGGGGAAAAGAGGGACGTCAGCGCGTGGGCCGTAGATTTCGGGGCCACGTATGATGTGGATGCTTACAGCCACCCCAATTTCACCATTGAATTTGCCTATGGTTCAGGAGATGCAGACAGAACCAGCGTTACAGATACCCAAAACGGCAACACCTCCGGAGATGACAATAACTTCCTCTACTTTGGCTATCTTCCTACTGGATATGCTTTTTCCCCAAGGCTCTCAAATATCTATTTTATTAAAGCAGGGGTTTTGCTCAAGCCTTTGGAGAAATATGATTTATTTGAAAACTTTACATTTGGAATAGACTATTATCGATACTATAAGGCCGAAGAGACCGGCGGTATCTCTGATATTGATGCCAGTGTTAATGATGATGATTTAGGGTTTGAAATTGATCTGAATATATCCTGGAAAATTCTCTCCGACCTCAGTTGTTCTTTTGAATACGGGTACTTTAAACCAGGCAGTGCCTTCCCCGATACAGCCAATGATGATGAGAAATATCTCTCCATAAGTACAACCATCACCTTCTAATAGGTTATTTTAACGATAGGCACCCTCTTTTGTACTGAGTAATGATGGTGATGCTGGTTACACCTCTTCGCTTTTCTGCAATGCCATAAAAAAGAAATGAAAAAATATCTTTTCAATGGTCAAATTTTTGACAAATTACCGATACCGAATTCAATGCCGGTCATTTTGACATATAAAAGCTTTGGCAAACAAACTCACCAAATAACTGATAATACTGATAAACACTCCGTTACACTTTCTTGGCATGATTCCTGCTTAAATATTGAAATGATACGATATTGCCTTTTGCCCCTACACGGAAAATATTACCTTCAAAGAGGTCTTGCATGGTCAACCGACAAGCCGATGATCAAATTGAACAGAAAATCAAACCTGAAAATATTGAACATCTCCTTAAAGATTTCAAAGACATCCAATCTTCCATTATAGAACATAAAAAAGATCTGACAATCCTGTTTTCGGACATAAAAGGATCTACTGAGTACTTTGATCGCAAGGGTGACATCGATGGTCTCCTTCTTCTTGAGAAGCACAACCAACTCCTTTTCCCCATTATAAAGGAGGAAGGTGGAGAAATTATTAAGACCTTGGGCGATGCCATTATGGCCGCATTCGAAGATCCTGTCGCATCAGTGAGCGCCGCAGAACGCATGCAGAGGGCTCTTTATGAGTATAACCGCGACAAATCCGAGAGAGAGCAGATTCATGTCCGTATCGGTCTTAACACGGGACAGGGATTTATAAAGGAGAAAGATGTCTTTGGGAATGTCGTTAACATTGCCGCCAGAATCGAATCATTAGCCGGACCTGATGAAATCCTTATTTCAGAATCCACACACCGTTCTATTCAGGCTGCTCAAAGGTTTAAAAGCAACTTCCTAAAACAGGCAAGGCTAAAGGGAATTGAGAGGGAAATGGCAATTTACAAAGTCTTTTTCCGAGCAAGGGAAGACATCCTGCCCTTTAGCAATCTACTGCAAAGGATTGAGAATGCCAAGAGCCTTAGGGATCGCCACCGCTATGCCATGTTGCTAATGGATACAATAATTCGCATACTTGCCATAGTATCAGTCACATGCTTTATGGAAAGAGGGGAAGATGATCCGGGCCTAAAGAATACTCTTAAGAACTTGGCCTTCCCTGCCCCTGCACATTTTACCAGAATTTTACGGGAGATTCTCGAATTCTTCGAAAAGATCCAGGCCGGCCAAAAAACAGGGCTTTCATCTTTGAGAAACTTTCTCTTAATTCCCCGTAAAGACCTCAACCGCACTGTTGAACTCTTTGACATGTTGAGTGATTATCTTTGGCGCAAAAAACCTGAGAAAAATGCCTTTAAAATCATAGACTTTTTTGAACTTTTTTGTGCCTACAAGGCTTCGGTGGGTGATAAAGACTTAACCGGTGAGGGAATCTATCTCGACCACGGCTCACTTCTTTTCCACAGCGCATTCGAAATTTTAGAGAGCCTTGATTTCTTTAAAAACAACAAACTCCTTTTTCTTGAACAGATCGTGCACAGGGAAGGTGGGCTTCGCTTGACCTTTAGAGAACTGAAAGGGGAAATACCTTTTCTGATTACGGAACAGGTACCATTTGACGCAAATTTCCGAAAGGGGAATATTTATATAAAGCTATCTGATAACACATTTTTGTCTCTATACCCATGCATTGTTCACATTGAAGATGAACTGGGCAAGGATGTTTATTTTTTGGATAGAGACGAATGGAAAAAGTCTCTTCGGCTGGTCTCTCTTTCTTCCGGAAAATGGTTTGCTGATCCGAATTACCTGGCATCATTCAGGGCGTTTTTGACTGAAATTAGCGGTGTCCCGGTAGATGAGAGTATCCATGCCGAATTTATCGAAGAGGTGATAAACCAGGAGAAGGAATTTCTTTCACCTCGCATTACCGGCAAACTTTTAGGAGACTTTGAAATCCTTGAGAAACTGGGCGAAGGGGCTATGGGAGCGGTTTTCAAAGCCAAGCAACTTTCTTTAGGAAGGACCGTTGCGGTTAAGATCTTGCCCATTGAACTATCCAAAAATAAGGTAATTAGTGCACGTTTCAGGCGTGAAATTACCGTTTTGGGCAGGTGTGACCATCCCAATATAGTGAAGGTTATTGCCAGCGGAGAGGAAGAGGATAGCCTTTACTATGCCATGGAATATGTCGAGGGAGCATCCTTATCCGAAGTCTTCAACGAATTATCAAGGGTAGATACTAATGAACCCCTCGCAGAATCAATCCTCTGTCAGTCCATCTCTGCGGCAGTTGAGAAAAAAAGAAAAGACCGCATAGAACCCTATCAAAAAAAAGTGCGACCCTCTTTGCCTGATAAGGATTATTACAAAAAGATCGCCAGATACGGAATAGATGCGACGATGGCCTTAAAATATATCCATGAAAGAAATATTATACACAGAGACGTTAAACCCTCCAATTTCATGGTCACGGAAGATGGAGAACGGCTCGTGCTTATGGATTTTGGACTTGCTCGATATGAAGGAGCGCTGACTTTAACGACTGTTACAACAGAAAAGATTCTGGGAACGATTCGGTATGCATCTGCTCAGCAAATTGCCGGCATTCGGGAAAAGGTGGACCACCGCACCGATATCTACAGTCTGGCCGCAACTCTATACGAATTGGTCTCATTGAAGCCCATATTCGATGCCGAAAGCCAACCGGCACTTATGAATAAGGTCTTGGTGGAGGAGCCGGCACCACTCAAGAAAGTAAACCCCAATATACCAGATGATCTGGCCACCATAATCCATAAAGGTTTGGAAAAGGCCCCCGAAAACCGCTACGCTACTGCTGAGGACATGGCCCAAGATTTAAGATGTTTTGTGGAGGGAGAACCTATCCGCGCCAAGCCACCTTCTGCCTGGAAGCAAGTGAAACACCTTGCAAAAAAACACAAAGGAGCATTTGTCGCTGCATTGACCATTTTGGTTCTCTTAGTATTTGGTGGAACGATCTCTCTATTCTCCTGGCAGAAAGCCGAGGTTGCTCTTGACCATAAAGAGTTAGCTTTAAAAGCAGCTAATCGCAATCTTGCTATAGCATGGTCTGAGAAAAGTAAATTATTTATTGAACAACGGGACTATCAGAGGGCCTATATGGCTGTTGCCGCCGCTATTAGCAAAGATAGTGAAGCATTAGGGGCTGAAGCCTTCTCGAATTTACTGTTAGCCAGAAGTAAATCTTTTTTTAGATACTTAAAAAAAATCAAGGCAGGTTTTTCGGTAAAGCATTTGGACATATCCGATGATGGCAAAATAATAGTCGCCGCCGACACAGATACTATCAAACTATGGAATTTACAAAGCGGCAAACAGATCGGAAATTTAATCGGTCACCAAAATGAGATTAGAGCCCTGGACATTTCACCGGACGGTCGAACCCTGGCCTACGGAGGGACGGATAAAACTATACGACTTTGGGATATTCCCTCAGAAAGGGTTCTACGCGTTCTTGAAATGCATCGCGGGAGCATATATTCAGTCTGTTTTTCTCCTGACGGCCAGATTTTAGCCGCAGCCGGCCAGGACAATAAAATTAGACTTTTTCATGTTCCAACAGCAAAAGAAATAGGGGTTCTCAGCGGAAATGAAAGTGCTTTTGTTTCGCTTGCTTTCTCTCCTGATGGAAAGACATTGATTTCAAAGACTGTTCGTAATGAAACCAGCTTCTGGGACATCCGGACCATGAAGGGAATAGCCTCATTTGGCTATAGTTCAAGTTTAAAGCGCAAAAGAAGAGAAGATGTGTCTGCTTCGAAATCATTGGCTTTTTTACAAGGCGGAAATTTATTGGCGACAAACGAAAGAAATGGAGTTCAATTATGGGACATTAATAGTAAAAACAAATTAGCTTATCATAAAGTGGAAGGAGCGTATAATATAGTATCAGTGCTATCTTTAGTTAACGACAATATACTTCTCATTTCCGAAGAAAGTGGAGACCACATCATGGTTTGGGATGTTGTTACCCGGCAACTGGCGGCCAAACTTTATGGGAGAAAGATGGGCGAATTAATGGCTTTATCAAAAAGCGGTTCTATATTGATTTCAAAAGGGGAGAACAACACCATCCGGGTCTGGCAGAAAGTTGTCCAAGAAGGATTTGACACGTTGCCCCATGATAGTGAAGTGGTCTCAATCCATCTTTTAAAGGATGGGCGCAAAATGTACTCGGCACTAAAAAATGGAAATATAGTACTCTGGGACCTATTAAACCACGAAAAAAGGGCCGTAATCGAGGGCCCTTTAAGCAATAAACAAAATTACCATGTTTCCTTTTCTCCGGATCAAGAAACCGTGGCTTCACTGTCAGAAGATACTATTTATCTGTGGAATTTAAAAAACGGTGGTTACCGATTTTATATTAATTTATCAAACGAGTTCAAGATCGATTTTGTTAATGTATTTAAGTTGTCTTTTCTTTTAAATGGTAAAATATTGGCCTGTTGGGGTTATGATGCGGACCAAGAAGGAATGTTTCCAAAAGTCGTATTTTGGGATGCTGGTAGTGGAAAGCGAGTAAACTCAATCGGAGGCAGAGACTACCCCGTACTCTCTATGGCCGTCTCGCCCGACGGCCAACGCCTCGCCTTAGGCGGGGTGGATGGAAAAATTAAGCTTTTAAATGCTGCCTCTTTTAAAGAAATAGACGCTCTGCGCGGGCTAAAAGGTTCAGTTTTTGCAATTATGTTTTCACCGGATGGTAGCAAATTAGCCTCAAAAACACGCCAAGTAAACGGCGAACACATTTTTATCACTATTTGGGACCTGAAGACAGGCCGCCGGAGAGTAATAAAGGTCGAAGCTGATCATATGGGTGAAATTTCCTTTTCGCCAAACAGCCGTCTTTTGGCCTCAACAGATAAAAAAAGGGTCTTTCTGTGGGACACCCATACGGGGGCCCTAAAGGCCGCAATAGAAAAGCCCAAAGATATGCCTATAGGTTTTGATGCTTTGACTTTTACACCTGACGGGAAAAAACTAATTGTCAATGATCTAACTTTTTTTGACCGGAATATTTATTTTTTGGATTTTAGCTCCATATTGAAGTCGCCTTCTGCGATATTACGGGATGCTGAAGAATATACCGGCCTGAGAATAGATGAATTTAAAATCGTCTCCCAAGATTGAAGCTCCCTGCAGTTCCGATTAGCGGGCCCAACACCGCGCTGCGACATGCTGCTGCGGACGCCATCGACCAAAGTCTTTGGCGTTAGGCGAGGACAGGCGCGCCCAAGCTGCTATGGCGAAGGTGCGCTGGAGACAATGCGCGCGCTGTGCAGTTCAAAAAAGTTCTCAAAATTTTCTAAAGTTTTTCACTCTAGCTGCCGATATAATTTATTGGATAGAAGTGGATTTTAAGAGCCTCTTCTTATGGACAAAGTCCGAGAGGCTAATGAGAGTTTAAGTTTTCTGCGTGATAAAGGCAAACCGTTCGAAAGGGTGGGACGCAAAGCCACCGGCCTAAATCCTTCGATAATCGTGGAGGCATGGCAGCGGGGCTGCCGGGCGGATCAGCATCTTCAATTTGCTGGTTCAAGCACGGTAAAAATTTCCCGGCCAGGATATGAGGTGCTGATAGTGCTTACAAACAATACCAAATTTGTTACTCCCCTTCCCAAGGTTCCAAATTCCTGTTTTGCCACCTTTTTTTGCCTTTTTTTCTTGGACTTACGCTCAAGCAGCACAATTGAACTCGGTCTCAGACCAAAATCAATGAACTACCCCGATGCAGAGCATCGAGGAATTCTTTTGATTAAATTGTAAATTTTATAATAATTTTTGACGGTTAGCAAGGCGTTTTCCCCAGGAATTGAAAAAGGGGAGATAAAAAATGAGAGTTTTAAAAACATTATTTATAGCGATATTTAGCCTAACCTTAATAATTAGCCCGGCATATGGTGCTTCCCAAGGCAAGGGGACGGATAAACATAAGGCTAAAAGCCAATCAGAAAACACCGGCAGCAAAAATAATGGCAAGATTGATGGTGGGCGGAGTAATAGCAGGTCAGAGAGTGCCGGAAGTTATCAGAATACAATCAAGTCGCGTAAAATTAATGCCCGGTCAGAAGGACGAGCTGCTGAGCAGGGGAAAAGGAAAAATCAAATAGAGAGGACAAAAGCACAGGCTGATACAAGGACTAACCGCCTTGGAAAAGAAAATAATGGTCAGAGCATTGGTCATTCTGAAACAAGAAGGAATAATTCATCAATAGGAGGCCGCGGAAGAAGTGCTGACCGCCGGCAAGTAAAAGAATCCCCTGTAAACGATCTCTTAAAGGCTCTGGATAAGGCTAGATCGTCCTTTAATTCTCACGACAAAAGCAAGCAGGGTAACCTGGAAAAACCGGATACAACAGGCCCTTATGGGTATGACAAAAATAGCGATAGAGGAAAAAAGGAAAGGGGACGCCCCATCCCGGGGGAACAACAAAAACAGCCTTTGCTGGATCTGGCGGGAATAGCAACGTCAGATTTTGAGATACAGGATTATATGCTGACCTATCTTAAGGATCGCCTGACATATTATTCTTCTCTAGCTCAAATCAGCGATTATATGACTCGCTGGGTAGCCTATTATGAATCCTTGGTAGATAGTTATTTAGAAAAATATAGTGAATACAGAATACGCGTAAACATGGAAGACAAAATAGATTATACCATGAAATTTTCACCTCCGGAAGGATTTGAAGGAACAAAATTGATAGTAACTACAACTCTTACCAGTGTGAATGACTACCAGTATTCAACGTGGCATCACGTCAATGACCCTGGCAGCAATACCGGACACTGGGAAACCAATGTCATAGAATATAAAGCCGGTGAAATGGTACTTAAGCAAACTCAAGAGATAATGCTGGGAGAGGATAGCATATTATCCTTCAGTTATGATCCCCCTTCCGATTTAGCGGGCGATAACGGTTTCAATGCCAATTTAAGCGTCACCGTAACAGAGCCTGTCAGCGGACAATCATATACTATGAACCCTGATAAGCAAATATACCTTTACCGTGTTCCGTACGGTAAAGTCACTAATGCAAAAACCGCCCTGCCAATAGCCGGAGCCAAGATAACCATACATTTTGAAGATGAATCAATAGTACCTCTGGATAAGGCCCCAAACCCAACCGCCACCAACCCGCAGATCACTGATGCTACGGGACGATATGGAGTTAAGTTTCAAACCAGCAGGAAATACTATATCACGGCTGAGGCCCCCGGATATAAACCTTATAAAAGCGAAATCTTCACCGAAAAATGGCATGTCCTCAGAGAAGATATCAAACTAACTCCAATTGACCAGGTTGCCTCGGGTCGCTAATTAGTGCCCATCCAGGAATCCAAAATGAACACGATGGGTGTCCAATTCAGAAAATACGGGCTATACTGATGGTCCCGGCTTTGCTGACGCCATGAAACGGCTCGCTGTTGCAGTGCAATTGAATACCGATTATATAAAAACAATGATCGCACATCGCCGGACAAATCACCAGCATCCCTTTTCTGTCTTGACACAGCACCCACTTTTAGCCATACTCCGCTAACATCAAGTTCCTATCTTTTATTAGCCGGTTCCAGAACCCAAACTTCAGTAAAGCCATAGGATATATTAGGAAAAGAGGATGCTTAATGGCGTATAAAATCGGATTTGCAGGCACCGACGGCAGAACCCTTCTCAGTGCATTGATCACTTCAACAGCCACGAGCGAAACGCATGGGGACGACTTCAAAGGTGTGGTTATCCGCGGCATGCCGGCCATGCCGCCGTTTGCATCGTTGATGCAGTGGCCGGTGGAATTTATCCCCACCAAAGATAATAGCAAAGCAGGGTATGCTGCCGCCATGATTGAAGCCCTTAAAAACGGCGCCATCGACTGCATTGTCCCCATGCCCGAAGATTTGCTGCTCGAAGGACTGGTTGATGAGCTGGCAGCAGCCGGCTTCCTTGACCGTGTTGTCGGTTTTACTCGTGAAAGTGCCTTTATTGAAGGCGACAAGATTGCCTGCAAACGGCTTTGCCGGGAATATCAAATTCCCGTGGCCGACAAATGGTACGCGGTCGATGCCAGGGATTACGGCCAGGTTTTACAAAAATCTTTGTCGCTGATCGACGCATACGGCGGTGCTGTGCTCAAATTCCCTTACAGCGCCGGCGGTAAGGGCGCACGCATCATTCTAAACGCATGGGAAGTCAAAGAGGTCTATGACACCCTGATAAAAGATTATAAAAAAAGCTATAAAAAACTTTTTGGTAATAAAAGAGAATGGCCGCTTTTAATCGAATCCAGAATGTCGGGAGTTGAAATATCATTTAATATTCTGATCGACAAAAACGGCGATTTTCAAATCCTGCCCACTTCCATGGATTATCCGGAACGTTTTCCCGGCCCCGCCAGCAAGGACAACCCCATTACCGGCGGCATGGGCAGCATCTCACCCCATCCCATGGAGACACCCGAGCTGTTTGCCATGGTGGCCGCAGATATTGTCAAACCATTCATCAAGGCCCTTGAAGATAAAAACGCGCTGCGTCCCTGCCTGGTCTACCCGGGTTGTTATTTGTCCTTTGACCACCACATGGCCCCGACCAGAATCAGGGTCTGTGAAATCAATATTCGCCCCCCCGAACCGGAATGGCAGCCGATTATCCGCAGGGTCAGAAACCTGGGAGCGTTGTTTAAAGCCACCATCGATGGCAACCTGAACGAGGTGACCCCCGAAATACGATCTGAACAAATATCCATATGCACGGCCTTTGTTACCGGACCCGGCGGCCCTCAGGGACAAAAAGGGTATCCCTGGTCCTGCACCAAGGGCGAGCCGGTCGAAATCGATTTTAATTATCTGAAGAAGAAAAAGATTCAGGTGATTCCCTCTGCCATGACCTACTCGGCAGAAGACAACGTCTTTAAGTCAGACGGCACCCGGGTGCTTTACTGCAATGTTAACGCCGCCGTAAAAGAGGGCCAAAGCAGAGCCGGGGTGGCTGAAAAACTTCGCAGGAAAGTGCTGGCCGCCTATGAAAACAATAAAATAAGGGTAATCCCGCGTGAAAACCCTGAAGGCAACCGGCTGGACTTACGACCTGACATTGGAATGCATTTCGATATAGCCGCAGACATGTTCCCAACTACTTGACATAAATTCAACATCCGTATATTATCGAGTGATTACGAGATTTTTAATTATCACAATTCTGCTACTAGGAGAGAAAAGACGCCATGAAGGACCCTGCCGATACAAAATTAAAAGCCGAAATTGACGAAATCATGAAAAAAGTTAAACACGTTTTGAAAAATATTGAACACCACGCTCCAATCAAAGACCAAACACCCAACGAAAGTCAAAATTTAACGAATTAATCGCTTCAAATCATATTAGCTATTGACATTTATATATATTTTGGAATTAATATACGATATTAAACACATTTTTTAAGGAGGCGCCATGGCTTTAACCAAAAGTGATATTGTAGCAAAGGTTCATGAACTGGGTTTTACCAAGAAAAAGTCTGTGGATATTATCGAAACTCTGCTGGAAATAATCAAAAGTACGCTGGAAAAGAGTGATGATGTCCTGATCTCTGGATTTGGAAAATTCTGTGTAAAGCAAAAGAATCAACGCAGAGGGCGAAACCCGGCTACCGGCGCTGACTTAATTTTGAAAGAAAGAAAAGTTGTGACCTTTAAATGTTCCGGCAAATTACGAAAAAAGATCAACGGTCCAGGGTAGTACTATTACTTGTGTTTTTGCTTCACGATTAATTCGAGCTAAGCCAAAGATACTCATAAGGATCCATTCGCAGCGAATCTGTACCGCACTCTTTGCCGCTGAAAAGGTTTTTCATCCTTGCAGGAATCCCTTTCCCCTTCAGTGTAACCACAACATGTTGTGATGAAAGATTTGTAAGGGCATATATGGTCTGTTCCTTACAATACCTTGCGATTCCAAACACCTTGGGGTCAATCTCCAATACTTCAAAAGATGCGTTGGGGTGCAAAGCCGGCTGTTTTCTCCTGATTTTAATCAGCTCAATATAGGGATAAAAGATCCTGGAACGAAAGGTTTCAGGATCTTTTAATTGTGATAAAATACTATCGACCTGTAATTTTTCCCGGTTGATGGTTCTGGCTCGCTGGGTTTGCCTGACACCCTCTTGCCAGTTCCGTGAGCCTAAAATGCTGTGAATATAGGTAGCCGGCACTCCCGGCAAAGCATACTGGATCGACTGCGAGGCTAAAAATCTTTTGGCATGCAAAGGATCTGTCTCAAATGCTTTGTTCCAAAAGGCGTCCACATAGGTAATATTCAGCTCATAGGGACTCTCGGATCCATCTGTGTTTTTCTTATACGAAACCCGGCCGCCATTTGCTTTTACCGTCTGAATCAGCTTGTCGATTTCAGCCTGCGGCAATATACCTTCCAAGGGGCGCACACCAATGCCGTCATGCGATGCCGTAAAATTGAAAAAGGTGTTGCCGCCGCATGTTAAATGCAGCCCTTTGGCCCAATCAGACAGCACCGTTGCATCCTCTTTGACAAAAGTATAGAAAAGCAACGGCGACAGCGTAAAGTTGTAAACCATTTGCGCTTCATTGCGGCCGCTTCCAAAATAGCTGATATTCTCCTGGTGGGGTACATTGGTCTCGGTAATCAAAATGACTTCCGGTGCCGCCACGTCCAATATGCTCCGAAAAAGTTTAACTATTTCGTGTGTCGAGCTTAAATGGATGCAGGTTGTGCCGATCTCCTTCCACAGATAGGCAATGGCGTCAAGACGTATGCTGGTGGCACCCTGCTTTACATAAAATAGAAGGACCTCAATCATTTTCAAAAGAACATCCAGGCTTTTAAAATTAAGATCGATCTGATCGGCACTGAAAGTCGTCCACACATGCACGGTTTTGCCGGAACTTTTTTCAAATTCAGTCAGCAGCGGCAAGGATCTGGGCCTTGTGACCAGATACAGATCGGTTGCAGGATCGACTTCAATGGCAAGATCTTCAAAGCCCGGGACCTCTTCTAAATAGTTCTGAAACCACGTGCTCTGCGCTGAAACATGATTGAGCACAAGATCGAACATCAGCTTAAAATTTTCGCCAAGCGGCTTAAGATCCTCCCAGACTCCAAGCTCGGGATTGACGGTAAAAAAGTCCATAACGGAGAAACCGTCATCCGAAGAAAAAGGGAAAAACGGCAGGATATGGATGGTGGAAAAGACGTCTTTGAATTGTTTGCCGGCGAATTTATGCAGCGTTCTCAGGGGAACTTCTCCCTTTTGATTCAACGTATCGCCGTAAGTGATCAAAAACACATCTTTTTCAGAAAAATAACCCTTACCCTGCCCTGCTTTGACTGGAAATTTTTTCATTAAGGCAACAATTCTTTCAAAAGCCAGGCGCCCTCTTTCCGCGCCATATATCTTTTCCAGAATACGCTTAACCGCATCAATGCCTTCCATAATCCATCTCTTTATTTGAATTTTCCGCTGCAAGTCGCCGACGCGCCATAGTTTTGGCGACGGTGCGCAGCGGGAAATTCAAATTTAAATTGTGATCTTGTAGGCCTTTATCTTGCTCAGCAACGAAGGATAGCTGATCTCCAGCAGCTCTCCGGCTTTGGTGCGGTTGCCCCCGGTTGCAATCAGCGCTTTTGTTATCAGTTCCTTTTCCATAACTTTGTGTGCGTTCTTTAAGGAATATCCGTCAAAAAAATCGGCCGGCATTTCCACTCCCGGCTTTACGCTCAAGCCGTCCGGCAAATTTTCCGGTTTCAAGATCGTATCTTCGGCCAGCACCATAGCCCTTTCCATGGCATTTCCCAATTCTCGGACATTTCCCGGCCATTTGGATTCCAGTAACAAAGACATGGCTGCAGGCGATATCTCTTTAATATTCTTGCCTAATTTTTTGTTAAAGTCGGCCAGAAAATGCTGACTGAGCAGGGGTACGTCTTCGGGCCGCTCTCTCAGCGGCGGCAGCTTTATCGGCAATACATTCAGCCTGTAAAACAGATCTTCTCTAAAAGCGCCTGCTTTGATTTCATCTTTAAGATTTTTAGAAGTGGCTGCAATAACCCGTACATCGATCTTCTTTGTTTTTGAATCACCGATCGGTCTAATCTCATTTTCCTGCAATACCCGCAATAGTTTCACCTGCAAAGAAATCGGCAACTCTCCAATCTCGTCAAGAAAAAGGGTCCCGCCGTCGGCTTCTTCAAAAAGTCCTTTTTTATTGCGGTCGGCACCGGTAAAAGCACCTTTTTTATATCCAAAAAGCTCACTTTCCAGCAAATTTTCGGGTATGCCTCCGCAGTTCACGGGTACAAAGGGCTTGGCTGATCTTGCCCCTGTAAAATGGATGCCTTTGGCAATCAACTCTTTCCCGGTTCCGCTTTCACCGGAAATCAGCACCGTGGTATTGTATTGCGCCGCTTTTTCAGCCAGAGTGAACACAGACCGCATGGCCTTGCTCTGGGCCACCATATTGCCGAAATTGTAGTTTTCTCCGATTTTTCTAATCCGCTCTTTGAGCTGGATATTTTCTCGTTTTAGGCGTTCGCGCTCTTCGGCCTTTTTAAGTACAAGATGGACCTCATCGGTTTTAAACGGTTTTGAAATATAGTCATAAGCCCCCTGTTTAATAGCCTCGATCGCCGTGTCGATAGTGCCGTACGCCGACATCATGATGACGGTGGTTGATCCTATCTTTTCACGGGCCAGTTTCAAAAATTTCATCCCATCCATATTGGGCATTTTTATGTCACAGAGGATATAATCATATTGCGCTTGATCAACCTTATTTAACCCTTCATGGCCATCTGAAGCCGTATCCACCACATAGCCGGATTTCTTCATTAGCTTGCTGAGCATGTGGCGCATATTCTCTTCATCGTCAATGATCAGCAAGCGTTTAGCCGCACCAGCTGTATTATGTATATCGTTTGCATTCATATTCATAATCCAAAAGAATTGATTGTAAATCTTAAACCTAGCCCGGACAAACCGGAACCCAATGCTATTTGCCACAAAAATACCAAAATGACCAATACGGGATTAAAAATTACGAAAGAGGCAGATATACGGCCATGGTGGTACCCAGGCCCTCTTTGCTGTTGGCTTCGATTTTTCCCCCGATTCCTTCGATAATCATAAAACTGACGGAAAGCCCCAGCCCTGTTCCTTTACCGGGTTCCTTGGTTGTATAAAAAGGATCAAAAATATTGTCCATATTTTCTTTTTTAATTCCGAGGCCGTTGTCGATAATCTCCACTTTTAATACACGTGTTTGATCCTTGGTATCAGCCTGCGGATTTGGTTCGATGTTGCTTGTTATAGTTATTCTTCCGTCGACCCGTTCTTTGGCATAGGCAACAGCATCGGCAGCATTAAGCAGCAAATTCAAAAAGACCTGGCGCAGCTGATTGGGATCAGCGATGACGGTATCGCTCTGGGCTCCCAGATCGAGCCGCAAGTCAATCTGCGACATAACGGGCTGAAACTTAACGGTCTCAATGATGTCATTAACGATTTCATGGACCGCAACAGCTTGAGAGCTGTCACTTGAAGGCCTTACAAAATCAAGAAGTTGTCTGATAATCGTATGAATACGATTTATTTCGTTTTCTGTACGAAGTATGAATTCTCTCCTGTCTTCATCTGAAATATCATTCTGTTTAAGCAACTCAAGATAACCGGTAACAATACCAATTGGATTCCCGATTTCATGGGCGATTCCCGAAGATAGTCTGCCTACTGACGCCAATTTTTCCGCCCGTATGACCTCTTGTTGCGCTTTTTTTAACTCAATATTGGTTTTCTCAAGAGACTTTACGGTTGTTCGAAGTTTCTCTTTATCAGCGGCAATGTGTGTCAACATGTTGTTTAATGCTCTGGATAGTTTGTTGAACTCATTATCCTCTTTTTCATACAGAAAAACCATTTCATCATCTTCCGTGTATTCATCGGCTCTTTTTACCAGGCGCTGCAAAGGTTTCACCGTCCGTTTCGACAAGCGATAAAGACCGGCAAGGGTCAACACAACCGTATTGATTAAAAGATAGATGTAAAAAAAAATTTGGATTTGTCTTAAACTGCTGTAGATTTTTTCAAGCGGCAAGACAATGCCCGCACTTGCAATGATCCTCCCTTTCCGGGATATTGGCGCTGACAGCATCAAATGACGGCTTTGTAGCCAAAATACCGCCCATATTGTACCTTCAAATCTGGAGAGTTTATTTCCCGATAAAATAGATTGCCTTGCAAGTATTTCGAGATTCCTCTGCAAAGAGCAACCTTGCCCGTCTAATAATATTTTATGTTCATCTGTCCCCAGAACTATACCGCATAAATACCCGGCCTCATTTAACAGCTTTTCTAAATTGCCTTTAATACTTAAATTGCTGATACTCTTTATCTCTTCAGGATAATGCGCCAGGCTCAATTCGATTCCTGAAATAAAGAAATATCCTTTGGAAATTTCAGACCGCAGCAGGACCCGTTGAGCGGTAATGATCATCACAAAATCGATCAAAATCATTGCCACCACAAGCAGGATCGCCAGGGTAACGGTGATATTTGTCTTTAATCCGTATCTAAACACCTTAGGCCTTTTGCTAAATTAATTGACTGAACCTAACTTTATGAAAAATATCACATACTTTAAATGAATGCAAATTTTTGAAAATAAAAAACCCGGAATCATTTAATGACTCCGGGTTATATAAAAATTTTCGGCAACGTCCTACTCTCCCACTCAGCCTCCCGAGCAGTACCATCGGCGCAAAAGAGCTTCACTTCCGTGTTCGAGATGGGAACGGGTGTTTCCTCTTTGCTATTGCCACCGAAAAACTTCAACAATTTCGGTTATAAGGCAATTTGAATAACTGTACAAAAATAACGTTCAAACGATTGTACAAATTGTTTTGCGGCCAAGCCACACGACCTATTAGTACCAGTAAGCTAAATGCGTTGCCGCACTTACACACCTGGCCTATCAACCTTGTAGTCTTCAAGGGGTCTCCTGTAACTGTATTAGGACTAGTATTCTTACCAAACTTGGCAAAAGATATTAAAGGAATAAAAAGTAATACACCCAAACATATTATTAGTTTTCTCATTTTTCCTCCTAATT